>DASVTJ010000679.1:0-4915 GCA_036387635.1 Duganella sp. | reverse complement strand
AAGTCGCTGCAAGAGAACCAGCGCGTTTCTTTTGAAGTGACCGCTGGTCCTAAGGGCAAGCAAGCTTCGAACATTCAGCCTCTGTAATACGCTGAATCAAACGAAATAAAGAAATCCTCGGTATCCGAGGATTTTTTTTCGTCCGCGTTTTCGTCCGCGTCTTCGTTTTCATCGATTTCTAGCGGCGCCAGTAATTTTGCTGCGCGTAGGTGTGGCGCAGAAAATCGACAAACGCGCGTATCCGCAGCGGCAAATGCCGGCGCTGCGCGAACACCGCGTAAATATCGTTGCCCGGCGCCGCGTAATCATCGAGCACGGTGCGCAGCTTGCCCGCCTCGATCTCGCTGCCGACCTCCCACATCGAGCGCCACGCCAGTCCTTTGCCGGCCAGCGCCCATTCGTGCAGCACCTGGCCGTCGTTGCAACCCATGTTGCCGTTCACCTTCAGCACCACATTCTTGCCGTTGTCGCGAAAGGTCCAGCCGCGCTGGCTGCCTTCGCTACTGATGGCCAGGCAATTGTGCTTGGCCAGGTCGGCCAGCGTCGTCGGCTCGCCATAGCGCTTCAGGTAGGAGGGCGCGGCCACCACCACGCGTTCGTTATCGGCCAGCTTGACGCTGACCAGGCTGGAATCGGCCAGGCTGGCGATGCGGATCGCCACGTCGATGCCTTCGCCGACGATGTCGACCACGCGGTCGCTCATGTTCAGCGTGGCGGTGACGTCGCGGTGTTCGGACAGGAACGAGGGCAGCAGCGGCGCCACGTGCTGGCGGCCGAAGCCGGCCGGCACCGAGATCATCAAATGCCCAGTGGCATGCGCGCTGCGTTCGCTCACCGCCGATTCGGCTTCCTCCAGTTCGGCCAGGATGCGCTGGCAATCCTCCAGAAAAGCCGCCCCTTCGTCCGTCAGCGCCAGCTTGCGCGTGGTTCGCTGCAGCAGTTTCACGCCAAGGCGGCTTTCCAGCGCGTCCAGGCGGCGTCCGATCATCGCCGGCGCGATGCCTTCGGCGCGGGCGGCTGCCGACAGGCTGCCCTTGGCCACCACTTCAACGAAGGTCGAAATTTGTCTGAACTGGCCCATGGCTCGGCTTGCCCCTCACTTGTGATAAAAACGCATAGATGAAGTGATTTTTAGTCTCGTTTGCATAACTTATCAGTGAATATACTGTAAAACAGAACGCGGCGTAACCGAGCGGCGCCACTAAAAGATTCAGGCGCGCATGCGCGGCATCGGTGCTTATAATTTGGCATCGTTGTTCATCCGCGCTGGCTAACCGCATTGACCACCTTTTCTTACGGAGACCTATCCCATGACGCAGTCCACCATCACTTTGCCGGCAGGCATGCAAATCACCGGCGAGATCAAACCCGGCTACGAAAACATCCTGACCATCGAGGCGTTGTCGCTGGTGGCCAAGCTCACGCGCGAATTCGAAGCGCGCCGTCGGGAGCTGCTGGCCGTGCGCGTCGAGCGCGCCAAGCGCCTGGACGCCGGCGAGCGCCCGGACTTTCTGGCCGAAACCGCGCACATCCGCGCCGGCGACTGGAAAATCGCGCCGATTCCGCAAGCGCTGGAATGCCGCCGCGTGGAGATCACCGGTCCGGTCGAACGCAAGATGGTCATCAACGCCTTCAACTCGGGCGCCGACAGCTACATGACCGACTTCGAGGATTCGAACACGCCGAACTGGGACAACCAGCTGACCGGCCAGATCAATATGTTCGATGCCGTGCGCCGCACCATCTCGCTCGAGCAGAACGGCAAGTCCTACAAACTGAACGACAAGATCGCCACCCTGGTCGTGCGTCCGCGCGGCTGGCATCTGGATGAGAAACACGTGCTGGTCGACGGCCAGCGCATTTCCGGCGGCATTTTCGACTTCGCGCTGTTCATGTTCCACAACGCCAAGGAACAACTGGCGCGCGGCGCCGGCCCGTACTTCTATCTGCCGAAGATGGAATCGCATCTGGAGGCGCGCCTGTGGAACGATATCTTCGTGATGACGCAAAACGAGCTGGGTCTGCCGCAGGGCACGATCAAGGCCACCGTGCTGATCGAAACGATCCTGGCCGCGTTCGAGATGGATGAAATCCTGTACGAACTGCGCGAGCACAGCTCGGGCCTGAACGCCGGTCGTTGGGATTACATCTTCTCTTGCATCAAGAAGTTTAAGCTGGACAAGGATTTCTGCCTGGCCGACCGCGCCAAGGTGACGATGACGGCGCCGTTCATGCGCGCCTACGCGCTGCTGCTGCTCAAGACCTGTCACAAGCGCAACGCGCCGGCCATTGGCGGCATGGCCGCGCTGATCCCGATCAAGAACGATCCGGAAAAGAACGACGTGGCGATGGGCGGCGTGCGCAACGACAAGGCGCGCGATGCGACCGACGGCTACGACGGCGGCTGGGTCGCGCACCCGGGCCTGGTCGAACTGGCGATGACGGAATTTACCAAAGTGCTCGGCGATAAGCCGAACCAGATCGACAAGCAGCGCCCTGATATCGAGGTCACGGCCGAACAGCTGATGGACTTCAAGCCGGAAGCGCCGATCACCGAGGCCGGCCTGCGCTACAACATCAATGTCGGCATCCATTATCTAGGCAGCTGGCTGGCCGGTAACGGTTGCGTGCCGATCCACAACCTCATGGAAGACGCGGCCACCGCCGAAATCAGCCGCTCGCAGGTGTGGCAGTGGATCCGCTCGGAAAAGGGCGTGCTCGACGATGGACGCAAGGTCACCGCCGACATGGTGCGCGCGATGATACCGGAGGAGTTGGCCAAGGTGCAGCGTGATGCGCCGGGTGGCGACGGTCCGACGTATGTGCGCGCCGGCCAGATCTTCGAGCAGATGTCGACGTCGGACGAGTTCGCGGAATTTCTGACCTTGCCGCTGTACGAAGAGATTTAACGACCGGACCGGCGGATGATGCGTATCTGCGTGCGTATCCGCGTGCTTATTTGCCCGCTCATCCGCCGGTCTTCGCTTTAAAAATCATTCTTCCACAAGCGCAGCGCGGTGAAGGTGGCCAGCGCCGTCTCGACCCGATCGAGGCGCCCGGCCTTGATCAACTGTTCCGCGATGGCCGGCTCCCGGTAGCGCAGGAACGGATTGGTCGCCTTCTCGATGCCGATGGTGCTGGGCACCGTCGGCAGATTGTGCTCGCGCTTGTCGGTCTCCACCTTCACGCGCTCTTGCAACGCCACATTATCGGGCTCCACCACGCGCGCGAAGCGCAGGTTGGACAGCGTATATTCGTGGGCGCAATAGACCTTGGTATCATCGGCCATCGCCGCGAGTTTGCCCAGTGAACTGATCATCTGCGCCGGCGTGCCTTCGAACAGCCGGCCGCAGCCGCCCGCGAACAAGGTATCGCCGCAGAACAGCCAGCCCGGTTCGTCGCCGGACGGCTCGCGCGCGTAGGCGATGTGGCCCATCGTGTGGCCGGGCACGTCGAGCACGGACAGGCGCAGCGGCAAGCCCGGCACGTCGATCTGCTTGCCTTCGCCGACCGGCAGCGTGACGGTGGCGATGCTTTCGTTGCGCGGGCCGAAAACGGGAACCTGATAATGCTGTAATAATTCGGGAACGCCGCCAACGTGGTCAGCGTGGTGATGGGTGAGTAGAATGGCGGTAAGCTTGAGTCCGTTTGTTTTCAACGCCGCCAGAATCGGCTTGGCGGCACCCGGATCGACCACGGCGGCATGAACACCGTCATGTATCAGCCACAGATAATTATCGTGGAACGCTGGAACCGTAAGAACACTGAGAGCTTGGTTAGAAGATATGGTCATTGGATCGCAAAGGTCTGAACATGGATAAGGCAGGATCGGAGCAATCCATTATAGCGCTGGAAGGCTGGCTGCAAACGCCCGCTGGCGTGTACGTGCGTGCGTGGGAACAAACATGTCTCGATAATTTGACAGCCGATATCTTCGGCTTCAACGCGGTGCAGATCGGCATGCCTCAAATCGATGCGCTCGCGGCCAGTCGCATGCCGCACAAATTGCTGGCCGACCGCAGAGTGCGTTCGCCGTCCGCAGCCAACGCGCCGCCGACATCGACGGCGGCGCCGCCGTTGCGGCCGGTCGCGCTCACGCTCGATTACACCGAGCTGCCGTTCGCCTCGCACAGCATGGACCTGGTGGTGCTGCCGCACGTGCTTGAATTTTCCGCCGACCCGCATCAGGTGTTGCGCGAAGTCGAGCGCGTGCTGATACCGGAAGGCCAGGTCATCATCTGCGGTTTCAACCCGGCCAGCCTGTGGGGCGCGCGCCATGTGATGCGGCGCGTCGGCGGCGCCTCGTTCCTGCCGCGCACGGAGGAGTTGATCACTATGCCGCGCATGAAAGACTGGTTAAAATTATTGAATATGACAGCGAGCCAAAGCCATTTCGGCTGCTACGCGCCGGCCTGCCGCACAGAAAAATGGCTGCACCGCTACGCATTCATGGATAATGCCGGGCCGCGCTGGTGGCCGTTCTTTGGCGGCGTCTACATCGTGCAGGCGATCAAGCGCGTGAAGGGCATGCACTTGATCGGTCCGGCATGGACCAAAAAATCGGCGGCGACCCAGGTCGTCGTGCCGGCAACAAACAAAAGGCGGGAATAGCGGTATGGATAAGGTGGAAATTTTTACGGACGGCGCGTGCAAGGGCAACCCGGGACTGGGCGGCTGGGGTGCGCTGCTGGTGGCCGGCGGCGCCGAGAAGGAAATTTGCGGCGGCGCGCGCGACACCACCAACAACCGCATGGAATTGCAGGCGGTGATCGAAGCGCTGAGCGCGTTGAAGCGCCCGTGCACGGTGGTGCTGCACACCGACAGCCAGTACGTTCAAAAAGGCATCAGCGAATGGATCCACGGCTGGAAGGCGCGCGGCTGGAAAACCGCCGCCAAGGAACCGGTCAAGAACGAG
>DASVTJ010000678.1:0-1942 GCA_036387635.1 Duganella sp. | reverse complement strand
TCGTCGGCCGAGATGATGGCGCCGTTGATGAAGTTGGAATCCTCGCCGGCCAGCAACAACAACAAGCCATCCAGATCCTCCGGCGTGCCGGGACGCTTGCGCGGCAGCATGTTGATCAGCTTTTGCCCTTGCTCGCTGGCGAAATATTCCTCGTTGATCTCGGTGGAAATGTAACCAGGGCAAATGGCGTTGGTGTTGATGCCGTACTTGCCCCACTCCACCGCCATCGCCTTGGTCATTTGCACCACGCCAGCCTTGCTCATGCAATAGACGCCGATCTGCGGCATCACGCGCAGCCCCGCCACCGAGGCGATGTTGATGATGCGGTGCTTCTTGCTCGGGTCGCCCTTGGCGCGCGCGATCATGCGCTTGGCGGTTTGCTGCGCGACAAAAAAAGCACCGCGCAGGTTGGTGTCCATGACGAAGGCATAGTCGTCCGGCGTGACGTCGACCAGCCGCTGGGTGGTCGACACGCCCGAATTGTTGACCAGGATATCGATCGGCCCCGCCTCGGTCTCCGCGTGGGCGATGGCCGATTTGATGCTGGCGAAATCGGTCACGTCCAGGCTGACAACGTGTGCGGCGCCGCCGTCGGCCTCGATCTCGGCGCGCAGCTCCTTCAGGCGCTCAGTGCGGCGCGAGGCCAGCACCACTTGCGCGCCGGCCTGGGCCAGCACTTTGGCGAACCGGGCTCCCAAACCGCTGGAGGCGCCGGTGATCAGCGCGATTTTTCCCTCAAAGTTGACTTCTATGCCCACAGGCTACTCCTAGATATTGGTGTAAATGACGAATTCCATACGGCGCCGTCGAACCCCGCCGCCGCAACCAAACGGCAGACGAGGTCGGCCCACTGTCTCATCGCAATCATTACACAAATCGCCAGTATTAGATTGCAGTGTCTAATAATGTCCCTCAAAATGGCGCCAAAGTTGCAATCGCGCGGAAAAAGAAGCACACTCGTGCTAAAATTTTCCCATCACGTCCCTACACCATCAAATCACTATAAAAAGACCATGACACAGCCTCAAAACCTAGTAGAACAGTACGGCCCACGCGACGCGATGGAATACGACGTCGTCATCGTCGGCGGCGGCCCTGCGGGCTTGTCGGCGGCGATCCGGGTCAAGCAGCTGGCGGCCGCGCAGGGCCGCGAAGTGTCGGTCGTCGTGCTGGAAAAAGGCGGCGAACTGGGCGCGCACATCCTGTCGGGCGCGGTGATGGATCCGCGCGCGCTGACCGAACTGATCCCGGACTGGAAGGAAAAAGGCGCGCCGCTCAACACCGCCGTCACCGAAGACCGTGTGATGTTCCTGACCGAAACCAAATCGTACAAGACGCCGGCGTTCGCGCTGCCGGGCTGCTTTGAAAACCACGGCAACTACGTCATTTCGCTGGGCAACCTGGTGCGCTGGCTGGGCCAGCAGGCCGAGGCGCTGGGCGTCGAGATCTTCCCCGGCTTCCCGGCCGCCGAGATCCTTTACGGCGAAGACGGCCATGTCAAGGGCGTCGCCACCGGCAACATGGGCGTCAAGCGCGACGGCGAGGCCGGCGCGGACTTCCAGCTGGGCATGGAGCTGCACGGCAAATACACCTTGTTCGCCGAAGGCTCGCGCGGCCACCTGGGCAAGCAGCTGATCGCCAAGTTCGACCTGAACAAGGGCAAGGACCCGCAGTCGTACGGCATCGGCATCAAGGAACTGTGGGAAATCGATCCGGCCAAGCACCAGCCCGGCCTGGTGGTCCACACCACCGGCTGGCCGCTCGACACCAAGACCTATGGCGGCTCGTTCCTGTACCACATGGAAAACAACCAGGTCGTGGTCGGCTATGTCGTCGGCCTGAACTACGAAAACCCGTACCTGTCGCCGTACGAGGAATTCCAGCGCTACAAAACGCACCCGGCCATCAAGCCGTTCTTCGAAGGCGCCAAGCGCATTTCGTA
>DASVTJ010000677.1:0-1722 GCA_036387635.1 Duganella sp. | reverse complement strand
CTGGGCGACGGCCTCGCGCCATTCGGCTGACCGCTTGATTTGAATGACGTGTCATTGGGCCGAAGGCGGCGGCAGGCGGTCGCGCGGCACCGGCGGCACGCGGTACTTGGCCATGCCGGATTTTTGCGAGCGGTAGATGCCGCAGCGCCCCGAGAACAGATACGCGACCACGCAAGCGAGCGCCGCGAAGGGGCCGATCTGGGGCCCGAACAACTCGATCGCCATGATGGTCGACGCCAGCGGCGTGTTGGCGGCGCCGGCGAACACCGCGACAAAGCCCAGCGCCGCCAACAGCGCGAACGGCAGGTGCAGCAAAGGCGCGAGCGCGTTGCCCAGCGTGGCGCCGATGAAGAACAGCGGCGTCACTTCCCCGCCTTTGAAGCCGCTGCCCAGCGAGGCCACGGTAAAGGCGAACTTGGCGAAGAAATCCCAAGGCGCCAGCGGCTGCTGGAACGCCTCGACGATGACCGGAATACCGAGGCCGACGTAGCGCGTGCCGACCAGCCACACGGCGACGGCGACGGCCGCGCCGCCGATCATCGGCCGCAGCGGCGCGTACGCCACATGGCGCTTCATGAAGGCCGACGCGGCGTGCGTGGATCTGGCGAAGGCCATGGCGGCCAGGCCGAACACGACGCCGGCCGCCAGCACGGCGGCGACGCTGACAAAACTGATCGCCACCACGGCGTCCATCGCGTAATGGGTGTGGTGCACGCCCCAGGCCATGCCCACCTGGTCGGCGGCGATGGCGGCGGCCAGGCAGGGGAAGATGGCGTCGTAGCGTAGGCGGCCTACGGCCAGCACCTCCATGCCGAAGACGGCGCCGGCCAGCGGCGTGCCGAACACCGATGCGAAACCGGCGCTGATGCCGGCCATGAGCACGATGCGGCGGTCGGCGTGGCGCAGCCGCAGCGCGTGGGTGAGTTGATCGGCCAGCGCGCCGCCCATCTGCACGGCCGTTCCTTCGCGCCCGACCGAGGCGCCGAACAAATGCGAGACGACGGTGCCGATCAATACCAGCGGCGCCATGCGCAGCGGGACGACTTTTTGCGGATCGTGGATTTCGCCGATCAGCAGGTTGTTCCCCGCTTCGACGCTGGCGCCGGTTTTCAGATACAGCCAGCCGACGGCGAAGCCGGCCAGCGGCAGCAGCCAGATGATCCAGGCGTGCGCCTCGCGCCACCGGGTGGCGTGGTCCAGCGCAAAAAGGAAGAAGGCGGAGGCGGTGCCGCTCAACGCGGCGATCGAGCCGGCAATAAAGGTCCATTTGCCGACGTACGACAGCAAGGCTGTTTGTTCAGGATAAAGTAATTTCATGCAGCCAGCAGACAACTCCGGGGTCAGGTCCGCCAATTCTACACGAGCACATCGCTAGCGCCGAGCCGACGAATGCCACGTAACCGGATTAGGCGGAACGCCGTAATCCACCATGCAAGCGCCGTCGCGACGCTTGCATGGCTCCCGAGTCGGAACGCTCAGTGGTGATGCTTGGCGTCGCGCTTGACGTCCATCGCCTCGGTGGGCTTGGACGGCGGCGCGCCCGGTGCGCGCGGCGCCGGCGGCGTCTCGCCGGTCCATTCATAGGCCACCGTGCCTTTCGGATGCTGATACCAGCCGGGGTCCTTGTAGTCGTTGCGCGCCAGGCCCTCACGCACTTTGACGGTGGTGAACATGCCGCCCATCTCGAGACCGCCGAACGGCCCCTCTCCGCTCATCATCGGC
>DASVTJ010000676.1:0-8150 GCA_036387635.1 Duganella sp. | reverse complement strand
TCGACGGCGATCATCATGCCGGACTTGCGCGGCGCGTGCATGTTCTCGGTGCTGCCCTCCTCCGCTTCGCCGGCTTCCTTCATCTTCGAAAAGCTGAACAGCGAACCGACGTGGGCGCCGACCAGCGCGCCGACCACCGGTCCCAGCGGCCCGGCAACGGGAATCGCCGCCGCGCCGGCCACGGCGCCGGCCACCGCGCCGGTGGCGCCGCCCTGCACCACGCCCTCGTCGGACTCCTTGGCGCCGGGCGACTTGTCATGGTCGCCGCCGAGTTCGTGCATGTCGTGCTGCCCCTGCGGGTTGACGTAGAAAGCACTGATGCGGTCGGCCGCGAAGCCGGCGCCCAGCAAGGCGGTGCGCGCGTTCGCAATCTCATCCTGTATCTGGAAATGCGCTGCAATAATATTGCTCATGCTGTTCTCCCTGAGTGTCGGCCACACAGCCAATCAGCGCAATATGCCCTGTCACGGCGGTCGTTTCCGTGCGCTTGCGCACTGTGCGCGCACGGCGCCGGCATGGCCATGCCGCGCTGTCAGATGCATGCAACGGGTTCATACCAAATGACAACCAAAGCCGACAACCACCGTATAATCAGTTCGTGACGGCAAGCTTTTTTCGCGGCCGCAAGCTTGCATTTCGATAGGAACGCCGATGAACACCGCCCCCTTCCCGCGGTCCTTGCATGCCCCGGCCGCCGGCGCCCACGACGGGACCGGCGACGGCGGCGCCGCGCGCGCGCCGCTGCTGGCGTCGCCGCCCGGCAGCGGCGACGCCGACATCGGCGCGGACTTGCGCCGAGCCTTGGCGTGCGATGAATTGGTGCTGCTCTACCAGCCGCTGGTCGATCTGCGCAGCGGCGCGGTGGCCAGCCTCGAGGCGCTGGTGCGCTGGCGCCATCCGCTGCACGGCATGCTGGCGGCGCGCGAATTCCTGGCCCTGGCCGACGCCGCCGGCCTGGCCGCCGACATCGATAACTGGGTGCTGCGGCGCGCCTGCGACGACCTGCACGGGTGGCGCGCGGCCGGCCTGACCGGCCTCAAGGTCGCCGTCAACCTCGCCCCCAGCCAGCTCCGCGATCCGGCGCTGGGCGCGACCGTGGCCGCCATGCTCGACCGCTGCGGGATCGACCCCGCCACGCTGACGCTGGAAGTGACCGAAAGCGCCCTGACCCAGGCTGGCCCGGACTGCGACGCGCTGCTGGCCGGCTTCAAGGCCTCGGGACTGAGCCTGACGCTGGACGACTTCGGCACCGGCTACGCCTCGCTGAGCAACCTGAAACGCTATCCGTTCGACGCCCTCAAGATCGACACCCACTTCATCCGCGACGTCGTCACCAGCAGCTCCGACGCGGCCATGTGCAAGACGCTGATCGCCATGGCGCACCACCTCGGCATGAAGGTGGTGGCCGAGGGCGTCGAGACCGAGGCCCAGTGCGATTTCCTGCGCCGCAATATGTGCGACCTGATCCAGGGCTATTTCTTCGCGCCGCCGCTCGCGACCGACGAGGTCGGCCATTTGCTGGCCAGCGGCCGCGCGCTGGCGCCGCACCTGCGCCACATGCACAAGCCGCCGCGCCGCCTGCTGCTGGTCGACGACGAGCCCAATATCGTCTCCGCGCTCAAGCGCCTGCTGCGCCCGGACCGCTACGAGATCTACACCGCCGGCGACGGCCAGCAAGGACTCGACGTGCTGGCCCGGCAACCGGTCGACGTCATCATCTCCGACCAGCGCATGCCCGGCATGCTGGGCGCCGACTTCCTGCGCAAGGCCAAGCAGCAGTACCCGGACACGATCCGCATCATGCTGTCCGGCTACACCGAGCTGCAGTCGGTCACCGACGCCGTCAACGAGGGCGCGATCTACAAATTCCTGACCAAGCCGTGGGAGGACGATCTGCTGCGCGGCCACGTGGCCGAGGCGTTCCGCCTCAAGGAGATCGCCGACGACAACCTGCGCCTGCATCTGGAGGTGCGCAGCGCCAACCAGGAGCTGGCCGCCGCCAACCGCCAGCTCGAGCAGCTGCTGCTGGAAAAACAACGCCAGATCAGCCGCGACAAAGTAAGCCTGAGCGTGGCGCGCGAAGTGTTGCAGCATCTCCCGCTGCCGGTGATCGGCATGGACGACGACGGCATGATCGCCTTCATCAACGGCGCCGCCGAAGGCTTGTTCCGCCACAGCGGCGCGCTGCTGGGCAACGAGGCCGGCAGCGTGCTGCCGCAACTGTTCCCGCCGCAAGGCGCCGACGCGGCGCCGGTCGCGCCGCAGCGCGCCGCGAGCCCGAGCCGCCATCTGGCCGACATCGACGGCCGCCGCTACGCGGTGGTGGTCTATCCGATGGGCGAAAGCTCGGCCTCGCGCGGCAGCCTGATCACCTTGAGCCACACCGGGGAGGCGGCATGACCACCGGCGCCAAGTCCACCGAGATCGAGCTCGACCAGGCCGTCGTCGGCATGACCCTGGCCGCCGCGCTGCTCGACGCCCACGGCGGCGTGCTGCTGCCGCGCGACGCCGCGCTGACCGACGGCACGCTGGCCTCGCTGCGCCGGCGCGGCGTGCAGCGCTGCGTGGTGTGGGCCGCCGCCGACGCGGTCGATCCGGCGCAGCTGGCGCGCGAGCGCGAACAGCGCATGCAGCGGCTCGAGCGGCTGTTCCGCCACAGCGGCGACGACGCCGGCGGCGAACTGCTGCTGCGCGTGCTGCGCGACTACCGTATGCGGGAGCGCGCGTGATCTCGGCCGACGACGTCATCAAATGCGTGCGCGACCTGCCGTCGCTGCCGGCGGTGGTGGCCGAGCTGCTGGCGACGATGGAGAACGACGACGTCGACACCCATGTGCTGGCGGCCAAGATCGCGCTCGACCAGGCGCTCACGGCCAAGACGCTGCGGCTGGCCAATTCCTCGTTCTACGGCCTGCAATCGAAGGTCACCACGATCCAGCAAGCCATTTCGGTGCTGGGATTCCACAGCATCCGCACCCTGGTGACGGCGTGTTCGGTGACGGCCGGCTTCACGCCAAGCGGCCAGGTCGAATTCGATTTCCAGGCGTTCTGGCGCCACGCCATCGGCAGCGCCGTGTGCGCCCGCGTGCTGGCGCCGCGCTTGGGCGTCAATCCCGACACCGCCTTCACCGCCGGCCTGCTGCACGACCTTGGCACGCTGGTGCTGTGTACGCGCTTCGCGGCCGACTACCGCCGCGTGCTGGCCTACCGCCGCGAGCACGACTGCATGAGCTCGGCCGCGCAGCTGGCCGTGTTCGGCATCGACCACGCCGCCGTCGGCAGCGCGCTGACGGCGCACTGGAAATTCCCGCAACAGATCCAGGCGGCGGTGGCCGGGCACCATTCGCCGCCTGAGCCGGCGCCGGGCCGGGCCAAACCGGGCGCCGCCGAGGCGCCGGCGCTGACCACGGTGGTGTACCTGGCCAACGTCCTGGCCCACGCGCTCGACCTGTCGGACCAGGAGGACGACCAGGTGCCGCCGTTGTCGCCCGAAGTCTGGCGCGCGCTGGACCTGGACGACGAGGCCTGGCACGACGCCTTCGCCGACATCGAGCAACTGTTCCACGACATGTGCCAGACGCTGACGCCATGAACCACCCTTCCGCCCCGCCCGCAGCCGGCCCTGGCGCCGGATCGGACATCGCGCTGTCCGAGTTTTTCGACGGCCATCCGGTGGCCACGTTCGCCATCGACACGCGCCACGTGATCATCCACTGGAACCGCGCCTGCGAACAGCTGCTCGGCTGGAGCAAGGCCGACATGGTCGGCACGGGCAACCACTGGCAAGCCTTTTATCCCAGGCAGCGCCCGCTGCTGGCGGACCTGATCATCGACGGCGACGCGCTCAGGCCGGAGCCGGCGCTGGGGCGCGAGCTGGCGCTGTACTACCCGGTCAAGTGCCGCCGCTCGCCGCTGATTCCCGACGCCTACGAGGTCGAGGAATTCTTCCCCAACATCGGCGCCAGCGGCCACTGGCTGCACTTCACGGCCGCGCCGCTGCGCGACGGCAACGGCCGCGTGGTCGGCGCGATCGAGACGCTGCGCGACGTCACCGAACGGCGGGTGGCCGAAAACGCGCTGCGCCGCGCCCACGACAACCTCGAAAGCGTGGTCGAAAAGCGCACCGCCCAGCTGGCCGAGATGAACGCCAAGCTGCAGGACGACATCGCCCAGCGCCACGTGGCCGAAGCCGAACTGCGCCGCAGCAACCTCGAGTTGACCGGGCTGAACCAGCAACTGTCGCGCGCCCAGCAGCAACTGCTGCAGGCCGACAAGCTGGCCTCGATCGGCCAGCTGGCCGCCGGCGTGGCCCACGAAATCAACAATCCGATCGGCTACATCTTCTCCAATTTCCGCACGCTGCAAAACTATCTGGACCAGCTGTTCGGCATGCTCGACGCCTACCAACGCGCCGAGCCGTACCTGCCGGCGCCGGACGCGGCCGCGTTGGCCGCCATGCGCGAACGCATCGACCTCGACTTTCTGCGCGAGGACATCCCGACCCTGATGGTCGAATCGGGTGAAGGCATCGTGCGGGTGCGCCACATCGTGCAGGACCTGAAGGATTTTTCGCGCGTGGACGCCAACCAGGAATGGGTCTGGGCCAACCTGCACCGCGGCATCGACTCGACGCTCAACATCGTCAGCAACGAGGTCAAGTACAAGGCCGACGTCGTCAAGGAATACGCCGACATCCCCGAGATCCAGTGCCTGCCGCTGCAAATCAACCAGGTGGTGATGAACCTGATCGTCAACGCCGCCCACGCCATCGGCGAGGAACGCGGGCGCATCACCGTGCGTACCGGCCGCGACGGCGACGACCAGGTCTGGCTCGAAGTGGCAGACAACGGCGCCGGCATCGCCCCGGAAACCTTGTCGCGCATCTTCGATCCCTTCTTCACCACCAAGGCGGTCGGCAAAGGCACCGGCCTGGGCCTGTCGCTGGCCTATGGCATCGTGCAAAAACACAGCGGCCGCATCGACGTCGAGTCCACGCCCGGCCACGGCACCCGCTTCCGCGTGTGGCTGCCGATCCGCCATGGCGCCGCCAATGAGGACCCCACATGAACCAAGCACCCTCCCCTTCGACCACGCCCGCGACCGCGTCGGCGTCGTCGATCTCGCCGCACGCGCCGGCGGCCGCCGCCACGGTGCTGTGCGTCGACGACGAACCGAACATCCTGTCGTCGCTGCGGCGCCTGTTCCGCGCCAACGGCTACCGGGTGCTGATCGCCGAGAGCGGCGCGCTGGGCCTGGAGGTGCTGGAAAAGGAGGCGGTCGACCTGGTCATCTCGGACATGCGCATGCCGGAGATGGACGGCGCGCGCTTCCTGGCGCAGGTGCGCACGCGCTGGCCAGACACGCTGCGCATCCTGCTGACCGGCTACTCGGACATCCAATCGATCCAGGACGCCATCAATTGCGGCGAGATCTACCGCTACATCACCAAGCCGTGGGAAGACAGCGACATGCTGCTGCTTGTGCGCCACGCGCTGGAACGGCGCCAGCTCGAACTGGACAAGCAGCGCCTCGAGGCGCTGGCGCTGCGCCAGAACGAGGAACTCAAGCTGCTCAACCAAAGCCTGGAAGCCAAGGTCGAGGCGCGCACCCGGCTGCTCAAGGTCGAGCACGAGGCCACGGTGGCCGCCAACAACAAGCTCAAACATAACTTCGTCACCACCATCAAGATTTTCTCGACGATGATCGAGTTGCGCGCGCACAACCGGCCCGGCCACGCGCGCCAGGTGGCCGACCTGGCGCGCCAGCTGGCGCAGCGGCTGTCGCTCGACGCCAGGGAAACCCAGGAAGTGTTCATCGCCGCGCTGCTGCACGACATCGGCAAGATCGGCTTCAGCGACGAGCTGCTGTCGACGCCGCTGACCATGTTGCACGGCGAGTCGCTCGGCCTGTTCCGCAAGCACCCGGGGCGCGCCGCCGAACTGCTGATGCCGCTGGAGGAATTGCGCGGCAGCGCCACCATCCTGCGCAGCCAGCTCGAACGCTTCGACGGCAACGGCTTCCCCGACGGTCTGACCGGGCTGGCGATCCCGCTTGGCGCGCGCATCCTGTCGCTGGCGGTCGATTACTACAACCTGCAGCAGGGCGGCATGGTGCAGCGCCATCTGCGCCCGGAGGAGGCCAAGTCGCTGATCCTCGACGCCAGCGGCAAGCGCTACGACCCGAACGTGGTGGCGGCGTTCCGCCAGATCGTCGACGGCGGCGACGGCGCGGCCCAGGCCGGCGTCGAGGTGCTATCGGGCGAGCTGCTGCCCGGCATGGTGCTGGCGCGCGACCTGGTCAGCCGCGACGGCCTGATGCTGCTGTCGGTCGAGCACGTGCTGGACGCGCGCATGATCCAGCAGGTACAGGACTTCGAAACCAAGAGCGGCGGCCGGCTGTCGATCTGGGTGCGCAACCCGAAGGGTGGCGCATGAGCGCCGGCGTCAGGATTTTGCTGGTCGACGACGAGCCGCGCATCCTGGGCGCCTTGCAGCGCGTGCTGCGCCAGCGCCTGGGCGCGGAGTGCCCGCTGATCGACACCTGCACCGATCCGTTCGAGGCGTTGAACCGCATCTGCGCCTGCGATTTCGATCTGGTCATTTGCGACTACATGATGCCGCGCATGAGCGGCGGCGAGCTGTTGCAAGCGCTCAGGGACGTGGCCCCGGACACGGTGCGCATCATGCTGAGCGCGTCCGCCGAATTCGACACCGTGCTCAGCGCGATCAACCAGGCGCAGGCGTTCCGTTTCCTGCGCAAGCCCTGGGAGCCGGACGAGCTGGCCGACACGGTGCGGCAGGCGCTGGCCGTGCGCGCCGGCTTGCTGGCGGCCAGGCGCGATGCGGGCGCGATGCCCGTGGCGACGCCGCAGGAAATCGAAGCGCGCCGGCTGGAGGCGGACGAGCCGGGCCTGCTGGACGTGCGGCGCGACGCCAACGGCTCGGTCATCCTGTAACCGGCGGCGCGCCGGCCGCCAGCGCCGGCTGGATGGCCTGGTTGGCCTGGTTGGCCTTGGGCGGAAGCACCGGCAGATGCACGGTGAAGCGGGTGCCCTGCCCCGGCACCGAGGCGACCTCGATGCGGCCGCCATGGCGGTTGACGATGCCGTACGACAGCGACAACCCGAGGCCGGTGCCGCTGCCGACCGGTTTGGTGGTGAAGAACGGTTCGAAGATGCGTTTCAGATTAGCCGGTTCGATGCCGACGCCGTTGTCGCCGACCTCGATCCACACCCAGCCATCGGCGCCGCTGCCGCTGGTGCCGGTGCGGATGGTGATGACGCCCTGCTCGCGCAGCGCGTGGGCGGCGTTGACGAGCAGGTTCATGAACACCTGGTTCAACTGCGAGGCCAGGCAGGTGACCGGGGGCAGCGTGCCATAGGCCTTGTCGACCCGCGCCTTGTACTTGATTTCGTTGCTGACGATGGTCAAGGTGCTGTCGAGCCCGTGATGCAGGTCGGCCACCTGCCATTCGGTTTCGCCCACGTGCGAAAAATCCTTCAGCGCCTGGACGATGTCCTTGACGCGTTTCAGGCCGTCCATCGATTCGCGCACCAGGTCGGTCACGTCATCCTTCAAAAATTCCAGGTCGGCCTGGCTGCGCAGCGCCGCCAGCTCCGCCGCCAAGGTCGGATGGGCGGCGGCGGCGCGCTCATAATTGTCGATCACGCCCAGCAAGGTGCCGACGTAGTTCTTTAGCGAACTCATGTTGGAATTGACGAAGCCGACCGGATTGTTGATCTCGTGCGCGATGCCGGCCGCCAGCTGGCCGATCGAGGCCATTTTTTCCGATTGCAGCAACTGCTCGTGGGCGCTGCGCAGCTCGCCGATCAACCGCTGCTGGACCACGCCGCGCGCCTGCAAGGCATCCTCCATCAGCTTGCGCGCGGTGATGTCGGTCAGCGAGCCGATCACTTCGAGCGGCGCGCCGTGCTCGTCGCGGATCAGCCGCAGCGAATCGTGCATCCACAGATAGCTGCCGTCATGGATGCGGAACCGGTATTCATAGGCGCGCTGGCCCTCGGTGAACACCAGCGCCAGGCTGGAAAAGATATTCGGCGCGTCGTCCGGATGGATATGGTCGAACCAGAAGTTGGGGTCGGCCACCATCTGCTCGGGACGGTAGCCCAGCACGTTGAAGGCGTTGTTGCT
>DASVTJ010000675.1:0-4663 GCA_036387635.1 Duganella sp. | reverse complement strand
GAGCCGATCAGCATGGCCCAGGTGTTGGTCAGCCACGGCGTCAGGCCGAGCGACTGCATTTGGCTCGACAGCAGGTTCCCGCACGAGAAGCACAGCGTGCCGGCCAGCGTGAGCGCGAGGCCGAACAGCACCTTGCTGTCGTCCCAGTGGCCGGCCATCTGCGGCGCGAACAGCAGCACGATGCCGCCCAGGCCGAGCAGGGCGCCCATCATGACTTGGCGGCGGATCGGGCGGCCGAGGAAGATGCGGCCGTTGATGGCATTCCACAGCGGTGCGGTGGAAAATACCACCGCTTCCAGGCCGCTGGTGACCCATTGACTGGCGTAGTAGAAGCACAGGAAGTTCAGGCAGAATAGGGCGATGCCCTGGGCGAACAGGTAGCGCCAGGCCTGGCGCGGCGGCCACCATGGTTTGCGGGTGAGGAGCAGGAAGGCCATCAGCACGGCGGCGGCCAGCCAGAAACGATAGGCGATCGATACCGGCGCCGGCACTACGCCCAATTGAAACGTGATGGCGATCCAGGTGGTACCCCAGATCAGGACAGTGAGAAGGTAGAGGAAAATGTTCATGGCGCCAGCATGCCGGAAGGAGGAGGACTGGCGCTTGTCTGAAATTGCGCATTTGGAGCCTGCACGGCGATGGCGCCGCAACTGCCGCGCGGCGTCGTGCTAGACTTTATCCATCATGCCAGCACGCTCATCTCCCATCTCCATCCCCGACAATCCCCGCCGCGCGCCGGAAGGGCCGATGTCGCATGCCGTGTTCCGCACCATGTCGGAAACCGACGCGGAGCTGGAGCGCTTCGCGTGGCTGGGCGACGATCTCGCGATCGCCATCTGGCGGCGCGACACGGCGATCGCCGAGACCAGCTACAACAAGCCTGGCCACCACACGCTGTCTTACTACATGGGTGGCGGCTACCATACCGAACGCGGAGACTTGCCCGGCTTATTCGGCGCGCCGGAGCGGCTTTGCACGCTGCCGGACTGGCACGAGTCGCGCTGGATGGTGCGCGGGCCGCTGCGCTTCCTGCACCTTTATTTTCTGCCCGAGCATTTCACGCGGCGCGCCGTGGTGGAGCTGGACCGCGAGCCGCGCGAAGTGACGCTGGCCGACCGCACGTACTTCGAGCATGAGCGCATTGGCCAGTTGTGCGCGGGGCTGGCGGCGATGGCGTGGGAGGGGCCGGACGCGCAGCTGCGCGCCAATGAGGTGACGCACGAGACGCTGAGCCACCTGCTGCTGTCGCAATCGATGTCGACGCCTGCGCAGCGCGTACGCGGTGGCTTGGCGCCGGCCGTCAGGCGCCGCCTGGCCGATTATATCGAGGCCAATCTGGCGCGGCAGATTTCATTGGGTACGCTGGCGCAGCTGGCGTGCATGTCGGAGTACCACCTGGCGCGGATGTTCAGGATTTCGTTCGGCATGCCGCCATCGGCGTGGGTGGCGGAGCGGCGGATCGACCATGCGCGGCGGTTGTTGAAGACCACCAGCCAGCCGTTGCAGCAGATCGCCGACGCGTGCGGCTACGCTGACCTGAGCCATTTCAGCCACCGCTTCCGCGATAGCGTCGGCGCGCCGCCGAGCCGCTATCGCAGCATCGTGGCGTGAAATGTCTGAAATGTCGGGGCCTGACCCCGACAACATGTGACCCCGACAACATGACCCCGACAACAAAAGCAGACCCTGGTGACGACGTGCCTGGGAACTTAGAGTTCCGGAGTTACGAAAGGTAAAACGCGCTTTCGAAACATGACTTCACGAGCGGTCGACAGGTGCAGCGTCAGCTCGACGAGTGTTCCCATTTGTGCAGAATTGGAGAGTCCAGATACATTAAAACCTGCTCGCAACTTCGCGATAATAACCGGATTATTGACGACTGAATGGCGCGAGCAAATAGTGGATACGCCCTGCGTCAAGGCGTATTCACGGATGGCGTTTAGCAGGGAAGTGTAAATTCCACGCCGTCTATGAGTCGGGAGGACGCCGCTATTTGCCATATAGAAGACGTTGTTCCGTTCCAGCCAGCCGTAGGTCCACCCAACCAGATCCTCACCGTCATAAGCTCCCAAGCGGAAAACGGTGAACATTTCTGCTGGTGGGTGGTCTGCACCTGCCCTCTCCGAAAGCAAAGCGGATTCCAGTTCACTTGAAAATTGTTGAATATCTGAAAAGACGAGTCGCTGAAAAGAAGAAAATTCAGGCTCCGGGAATTTATCCTTGTACCGGATGTCGATTGATCGCATTCACACCCTTCATTTCGTTTCGATTTCTGGACGACAGGTTTTGGCCGAACGCGGAAGCCGCCAGCGGAGGATTGTACCGTACAGGTACGCCCCACCATGACGCCGACCTAAAGACGATATCAGGAGTGCCCACAGAATTCGAAAAAACATCTCACTAAGGATTTCCTGGATCGCGCAGCTACGCCAATCCGAGCCACTTCAGCCGCCGATTCCTCGACAGCGTCGGCGCGTCGCAAGCCGTATTGGGACATCGTGGCGGAAAACCGCGATCATCGCGTCGCGGCCGGTTTTTCCCACGAGAAGCCGGGGGCGTAGACGTGATAGCCGTCGAAGTCTCCTTTGCCGATCGCCACGCCACGGCTGCGCGCGATCGCGTACACCATGCTGAGGTGGAAGTAGAAATTCGGCAGGATATACAGGTTCAGATATTGGTCGGCCGGTAGCGCCAGGTCGGCGAAGCCGGCGCGGTCGCGGCAGATCCGGTCGGCCGGCCCGTTGAATTGCGATGGCGGGATGTCGGCGATGAAGCGCATCGTCTCGACGATCTGCCACTGCAGCGCGGCGAACGAGACCTCGTCGCCGTTGAAGCTGACCACCGGCACGCCGGCCAGCGGACAGCAGCCGCGCAACGCGAAGTTGGCCGTCGCCCGCACGTGCTGCGCGAACGGCAGCATGTCCTCGTGCAGGCGCGCGGCCAGCATGCCGGCGCCGGCGTCACTATCGCCAGCCTCGCCCTCCGCCGCCTCGATCTTGCCCAACATCCCGCACAACTGCGCGAGCGAACGGTGAAAAATCACGGAGGGATGCATGGCTTACTCCATTTCGCTGATCAGCGCGACGATCTCGTCGCCATAGGAGGCCAGCTTCTTCTCGCCGACGCCGGAGATGCCACGCAAGTCCGACAGCGTGGTCGGACGCGCCTTGGCGATTTCGCGCAGGGTCGCGTCGTTGAAGATGATATACGCCGCCACGTCGTGCGCGCGCGCCGTCTCCACGCGCCACCAGCGCAGCTTGTCGAAGATGGCCTGTTCGCTGTTCGACAGGTCGCTCTCCACATAGCCTTTGGAGGCGCGGCTGGCGCTTTTCTGCTTGACCGGTTTCTGGTACTGCCGCAGCTGCACCTTTTGTCCGCCCTTGAGCACCGGCCGCGCGGCGTCGGTCAGCTTGAGCGAACTGTATGACTCGTGGTCGACCGTCACCAGTCCCAGCGCGATGGCCTGGCGCAGGATCGCGCGCCATTCCTGCTCGCTGCGGTCGGCGCCGATGCCGAACACCGACAGCGAATCGTGGTGCCAGGTCTTGATGCGTTCGGTCTCGACGCCGCGCAGCACTTCGATCACGTGGCCGGCGGCGAAGCGCTGGTCGACGCGGTACACCGCCGACAGCAGCTTTTGCACGGGCACCGTGCCGTCGAACGACACCGGCGGAATCAGGCAGGTGTCGCAATTGCCGCACGGGCCGGAGCGCTCGCCGAAGTAGTCGAGCAGGCGCACGCGCCGGCAGCTCAGGGTCTCGCACAGCCCGAGCATGGCGTCGAGCTTGTTGCCCAGCACGCGCTTGAAGGTTTCGTCGGCTTCCGATTCGTCGATCATCCGGCGTTGCAGCACCACGTCCTGCAGGCCGTAGGCCATCCAGGCGTCGGCCGGGGCGCCGTCGCGGCCGGCGCGGCCGGTCTCCTGGTAATACCCTTCGATACTTTTCGGCAAATCGAGATGGCAGACAAAACGCACGTCGGGCTTGTCGATGCCCATGCCGAAGGCGATGGTGGCGCACATGACGATGTTTTCCTCGCGCAGGAACTTGGCCTGGTTGGCCGAGCGCTTGGCGTGGTCCATGCCGGCGTGGTAGGCCATCGCGCGCACGCCGTTCTCGTTGAGGAATTCGGCCGTCTCCTCCACCTTCTTGCGCGACAGGCAGTAGACCACGCCGGCGTCGCCCGGGTGCTCGGTCTCGATGAAGTCGAGCAGCTGCTTGCGGCCATTGCCCTTTTCAACGATCTGGTAACGGATATTGGGCCGGTCGAACGAGGAGACAAACTGCCGCCCGCCTTCCAGTTGCAGGCGGCGCGCTATCTCTTCGCGGGTCTGCTGGTCGGCGGTGGCGGTCAGCGCAATGCGCGGCACGTCGGGGAAGCGCTCGTGCAGCACCGACAGCCGTATGTATTCGGGGCGGAAGTCATGCCCCCACTGCGACACGCAATGCGCCTCGTCGATGGCGAACAGCGCGATCTTCGAAGCTTCCAGAAGCGCCATGCAGCGCGGCGTGAGCAGGCGCTCCGGCGCCACGTAGACCAGGTCGAGCTGGCCGGTGCGCACCATGCGCTCGATCCGCGCGGCTTCTTCCCAGGTTTGCGTGGAATTGAGGAAAGCGGCGCGCACGCCCACTTCGGCCAGTGCGTCCACCTGGTCCTGCATCAG
>DASVTJ010000674.1:0-2457 GCA_036387635.1 Duganella sp. | reverse complement strand
GCGTGTGCTCCAGTGGATTTGCGAAGGCGATGCGTGTATCCTACGGTACAAAACCAGTACAGTGCCAATACACTTTGCACTTAATTTCTTATACTGTGACGGCAGGATGACCAATACACGCAAGCGCACATCGTTGTTAGGGGCCGCCGCATCGGCTGCGGCCGAGGCTGTCAATGAGGCGCTGGAGGCGGCGCACGCGCGCACTTTGGCGGCTGCGACATCGGCTGCGGCGTCTGGTCGGGCAACAGCGGCGGCGGTGTCGGTGCCAGCGGCGGCGGTGCCAGCGTCGGCGCGGGCCGGGCGCGTCGCCAAGCCCAAGCCGGCGGCAGGGCCGCTGTTAGGATTGCTGTCGCGCGAATCGGGCGAAACGCTGATCGACCAGATCGTGCGCTCGGTGGCGGCGCGCATCGACGACCGCTTGCTGCGTGGCGGGGCGCGCATGCCGTCGATCCGGGCGTTCGCGGCGGCGCACGCGGTATCGGCCTTCACCGTGGTGGCCAGCTACGACAAACTGGTGGCGACCGGCTATCTGGAGTCGCGGCGCGGCGCCGGATTCTTCGTGCGCGAACGGGCCTCGATGGTGCTCAACGCGGGCGGCGGCGCTTCGGTGGTCACGCACGGGGGCATCTTGAATGGCGCGGCCGGCATGGCCGGCAAGGGCCGTGCGGGCCTTGTTGGCGGCGTCAAGCCGATCGACGTGGTCTGGCTGGTGCGGAACATGTTCCGCCAGATGCCGCACCACCAGGTGCCAGGTTCCGGCGTGCTGCCGCCCGAATGGCTGGACGGCACGGCGATCGCCAACGCGCTACGTGCGGTCAGCCGCCAGAATCCCAATCTGCTGGTCAGCTACGGTCTGCCGCAGGGCTTTCTGCCGCTGCGCCAGCAGCTGCAGCACAAGCTCGCCGAGTTGGAAATCGCCGCCGCGCCGGAGCAAATCGTCACCACCGCCGGCGTCACGCAGGCGCTCGATCTCGTGGCGCGCGAATTCACCCGCCCCGGCGACACCATCTTCGTCGACGATCCGGCCTGGTATTTGATGTTCGGCTCCTTCGCCGCGCTGGGCGCCAACGTGGTCGGCATCCCGCGCCTGGCCGACGGCCCCGATATCGCCCGGCTGGCCGAGCTGGCGGCGGTCTACAAGCCCAAGCTCTATATCATCAACTCGGTGCTGCACAATCCCACTTCCACTTCGCTGTCGGCGGCCAAGGCGTTCCAGGTGCTGCGGCTGTCGGAGGAACACGACTTCATCATCGTCGAAGACGATATCTACTGCGACCTGCATCGGGGCAGCGCGGTGCAGCCGGCCACGCGGCTGTCGGCGCTGGACCAGCTGCGGCGCGTGATTTACCTTGGCGGCTTTTCGAAGACGATGGCGGCCAACCTGCGGGTCGGCTTCATCGCGGCGTCGGCCGAGCGGGCCGAGAGGCTGGCGGACCGCAAGATGCTGTCGACGCTGACCACCAGCGACATCGGCGAACGGGTGGTGTACAAGGTGCTGTCCGAGGGCTCGTACCGCAAGCACGCGGACCGGGTGCGCACGCGGCTCGACGGCATCCGCGCCAAGGCGGTGCGCCAGATGGAGCGGGTCGGCCTGAAGGTGGACCTGGCGTCGCCGGCCGGGATGTTCGTCTGGGCCGATGCCGGTTGCGACACCAGCGTGCTGACCGAACGCGCGATGGCCGAGAACCTGCTGCTGGCGCCGGGCAGCCTGTTCTCGCCCGCGCAACTGCCGTCGACCCGCATGCGGCTCAATGTGGCGGCAATGCAGGAGCCCGAGGTGTGGCGCTTCCTGGAGCGTGAATTAGGCAAGTGAGATACAAATAAGGGGCGAATAAGGATAAGGGGCGAATAAGGACGGTGGGAGTTTGCGCATTACCGGCAAATACGGGTGATTAGCAGCCGGTAAGTTGGGAAAGTGGCAAGCTGCTCTTGAAAACCATTTGTTGATCCCCATTTTCGCCAGACCCGTGCGAATTGCCTGTGCAGCGCACGAATTCAAGATTGACCAGACTCACAAGACTATTAGAGGCTCTAAAAATGGCAGATAACGATAAGCAAACCCTGGGATTCCAAGCAGAAGTCAAACAGCTGTTGCAGCTGATGATCCACTCGCTGTACTCGAACAAGGAAATTTTCCTGCGCGAGTTGATCTCGAACGCTTCCGACGCGTCCGACAAGCTGCGCTTCGAGGCGATCAACAATGACGCGCTGTACGGCAACGACCATGAACTGAAGATCAAGGTCAGCTTCGACAAGGCCGCGCGCACCATCACGATCTCCGACAACGGCATCGGCATGAGCCGCGACGAGGCGATCTCGCACCTGGGCACCATCGCCAAATCGGGCACCAAGGAATTTTTCGGCAAGCTGTCGGGCGACCAGCAGCAGGACGCGGCCCTGATCGGCCAGTTCGGCGTGGGCTTCTACTCGGGCTTCATCGTCGCCGACAAGATCACC
>DASVTJ010000673.1:0-4173 GCA_036387635.1 Duganella sp. | reverse complement strand
GATCATCCATTTCGAGAACGGCGTGCCGATTCAGGTCGAGGACCGCTGGGTCAACCCGCAATGCGCGCCCGATTACATGGAACAGGACTTCGCCAGCATCACGCCCAACGAGTACCTGATGAAGGCGGCGCCGCTGCAGGGTGCCACCTTCAGCATCGAGGCGCTGGCCACGCCGCGCGACATCGCCGACATGCTGGCCATCGACACCCGGCAAGCCTGCCTGGTGCTCAAGCGTCAAACGCTGTCGGGCGGGCGCATCGCCAGCATCGCCACCATGTGGCACCCTGGCCACCGCTACCAGTTCGCCGGCAGTTTCGCGCAATAAGACCGGCGTCAACATCGGACGCGCAATGCAATGCCGGACGGACCGCCGGCGCCGGTGACTTCCAGCCGGGTAGTCGGATGGCGCCGGGCATTCTCACGCATTGTCACGGCAGGGTCTAAAACCATGTCGAATTTGGCATAAAAATGTGTCTTTTTGCCCCCGCGAAGCCCCTGGCAAGACGCAATCTCCTTCTTTTATTGCCGATGCAATCCGCGCGGTTAAAACTGCTATAGTTGGCTGGCCTCAGCACCCCCACTGTTGTCGGAAAGGGAAGCTCTTTGTCGCACCGCCGTCCCCGTGTCCGCCCGAACTTCTGGCCCCGCTTGCCGCGCGGGCTGGCCACGCTCGTCCTGCTGCTGGCGGGCCTCGCCGACGGCGCGCTGGCCGCCGAAAAAATCACCATCCAGCTCAAATGGCAGCACCAGTTCCAGTTCGCCGGCTACTACGCCGCGCAGGACCAGGGCTACTACCGCGACGCCGGCCTCGATGTCACGCTGGCCGAGGCGGTGCCCGGCACCGATCCGCTGCCGGCCGTGACGTCGGGGCGGGCCCAGTACGGCGTCGGCGGCAGCCGCCTGCTGCTGGCGCGCGGCGGCGGGCAGCCAGTGGTGGTGCTGGCGTCGATCTTCCAGCATTCCGGCGCCGCCATGCTGGTGCGCCACGGCGCCGACGGCAGGCCGCGTCCCTGGGCCGGCAGCCGCATCATGCTGGCGCCGGCCGACGACGAGCTGGCGGTCTACCTCGAAAAGCTCGGCGTGGACATGGACTCGATGCAAAGCGTGCCCCATACCCACAACCTCGACGACCTGCTGCTGGGCCGGATCGACGCGATGTCGATTTACACCATCGACACCCGCTACGTGCTCGATCGCACCGGCCTGGGTTACGAGATCCAGTCGCCGCGCGACGTCGGTCTCGATTTCTACGGCGACGCCCTGTTTACCACCGAGAGCGAATTGCGCGAGCATCCGGCGCGCGCGCGGGCGGTGCGCGAGGCGACCTTGCGCGGCTGGCGCTACGCGATGGCGCGCCAGGGCGAAATCGCGGACCTGATACGGGCCCGCTACCCCGAGCGGCACAGCCGCGAACACCTGCTGTTCGAGGCCAGGGAAATCGTCGCGCTGCTGGAGCAGGATCTCATCGAGCTTGGCTACAGCAATCCGGAGCGCTGGCGCACCCTGGCGCGCGCCTATGCCGGGCAAGGCATGCTGCCGGCCGACTTCAAGCTCGACGGCTTCCTGTACCAGCCGCGCGCGCCGGAGGGGCTGCTGCGCCCGAACGGCCCGGTGCTCGGCGCGATGCTCGGCGCGCTGGCGCTGCTGGTGGCGCTGGGCGTCGTCTGGCGCCTGCGCAAACAGGCTGCGGCGCTGGACGCCGCGCGCGTGGAACTGAACAACGCCGAACGCATCGCCGGCTTCGCGCTGGAGGGCTCCGGCGCCGGCATGTGGGAGTGGCACATCGATAGCGGCGCGCTGAAGCTGTCGGCGCGCTATTGCGAGTTGCTCGGCCACGGCGCCGAGCCGCCGTTCGCCGCGACGCTCGACCAATGGCGCACCCACGTGCATCCCGTCGACCTGCCGCGGGTCGAGCACAGCATCCAGGCGTGCGTCGCCGGAACGCTCGAGCGGCACGCGCAGGTCGGCGCCGAGTTCCGCATGCGCTGCCGCGACGGCGGCTGGAAATGGATGCAAATGCGCGGCATGGTGATCGCGCACGACGCCGGCGGCAAGCCGCGGCGCGCGGCCGGCACCCTGGCCGACATCAGCGACCGCGCCGCCGCCGAGCAGGCACGCCTGTGCGCGGTGGTCGACGCCACGCCGGGCGCGGTGCTGATCGCGGACAAGAGCGGGCGCGTGCGCCACGCCAATCCGGCCTGCGCCGGCAGTTTCGGCTACGACGGCGACATGGCCGGCCATTCGGTCGACCAGCTGGCGCCGGAGGCGATGCGCAGCAACGGCCGCGGGCGCGAACTTTTCTCGCGCCCCAACCTGCCCGGCCGGGTGCTGTGCGCGCACCGCGCCGACGGCAGCTCGTTCCCGGCCATGGTGCATATCTCGCAGGTGGAGCTGGGCGGCCAGCAGCTGGTGATCATGGCGCTGCGCGACATGACCCAGCGCCAGCGCGCCGAGGAGGCGCTACAAGCGAGCTCGGAGCGCTACCGGCTGATCGTGCAGACCGCCGCCGAAGGCATCTGGATGACCGACGCCGACGACCGCACCACCTTCGTCAATCCGACCATGGCGTGCATGCTCGATTACGACGTCGAGCACATCATGGGCCGCGCCATGGCCGACTTCATGGACGACGACGGCCGCCTGCAGCTGCGCCACCATCTGCGCCGGCGCCTGGCGGGCGAGGCGAACCAGGGCGACGTCAGCTTCCTGCGCAGCGACGGCAGCATCGTCTGGTGCCTGCTGTCGACCACCGTCATCAATTCCGACGCCGGCCATTACGCCGGCACCCTGGCGATGCTCACCGATATCACGGCGCGGCGCCAGGCCGAGGGCGCGCTGCGCGGCTCGAGCCAGCGCCTGGCGTCGATCTTCAACGCCGTCACCAACGGCCTGGTGATGGTCGACGGCCACGGCGCCATCCTGGAGCGCAACGCGGCGGCGGCGCGCATGCTGGCGCACGCGCTGCCGATCGGGCGCCCTGGCGGCGACGACGGCGATGGCGATGGCGATGGCGATGGCGGCGACGATGACAATGGCGATAGCGGTGGCGGCGGCGGCGGGCATGGCGCCAACGCGGCCGACCTGTGGGGCGGCGTGCGCGAGGACGGCAGCTTGTTCGACGCCGCCAGCCATCCGGTGCGCCTGGCCATCGTCACCGGCCTGTCGGTGCGCGACGTGGTGATGGGCATCGCCCAGCCCGACGGCGCCATGCACTGGCTGTCGATCAACGCCGAACCGATACCCGACGAGGGCGGCGCCGTGCCGCTGGTGGTAGCCAGCCTGACCGACATCACCGACCGCAAACGCGGCGCCGACGCGCTGCGCGAGTTGAACGAGCATCTGGAGGAGCGCGTGGCGCTGCGCACGCGCGAGCTCGATCAGGCGCGCCAGGTGGCCGAGGAGGCCAACCAGACCAAGGGCCAGTTCCTGGCCAACATGAGCCACGAGATCCGCACGCCGATGAACGGCGTGATCGGCATGACCGGGCTGCTGCTGGATTCCAACCTCGACCCCATCCAGCGCCGCTACGGCGAGACGATCCAGGGCAGCGCCGAGCACCTGCTGATGGTGCTGAACGACATCCTCGACTTCTCCAAGCTGGAAGCCGGGATGATCGAGCACGAGCACATCCCCTTCACGCTGGAGAACGAGATCTCCATCATCGTGGAGCTGTTCGCGGCCCGCGCGGCCTCCAAGGGCGTGGAGATGGTGGCCTCCCTGCCGCCCGAGCTGCCGCGCCAGGTGCTGGGCGACCCCGGGCGCTTCCGGCAGATCCTGTTCAACCTCGTCGGCAACGCCATCAAGTTCACCGAGAGCGGCTGGATCGAGGTCTCCCTCGCTGCCGCGCCGATGGAGGACGAGGAGGGCGCGCTGCGCCTCACCTGCTCCGTCGCCGACACCGGCATCGGCGTGGATGCCGCCCAGGTGCCCATGCTGTTCGAGCGCTTCACCCAGGCGGATGCCTCGATCAGCCGCAAATACGGCGGCACGGGGCTCGGGCTCGCCATCTGCCGCAAGCTGGCCGAGCAGATGGGCGGGGGCATCGAGGCGACGCCGCGCAAGGGCGGCGGCAGCGTGTTCCGCTTCTGGATCGTGGTGGGGGAACTGCGGCAGCCGGAGCCGGTGGTGCCCTTGCCGCTCGCCGGGCGCCGCATCCTGGTGGTGGACGACCTT
>DASVTJ010000672.1:0-2761 GCA_036387635.1 Duganella sp. | reverse complement strand
GCGCGGCGATTTGCAGCACCGAGTCGGCCGAGGTGTAGATAATCAGCTTGCCGGTGGCGACGTGTTCATCGCCATGCTTGTTGATGATCTCCGTGCCCGAGGCGTGGCAGTCGCCGAGGAAGCCCGGCACGCCGGTCAGCTGTTGCAGTTTTTCCGTCAGCTCGGCCGGGAACGACGGCACCGTCTTCGGGAAGTAGCCCCAGTCGAATTCCACCGGCACGCCGGCGATTTCCCAGTGGCCGGACTGCGTGTCCTTGCCGGTCGAGCGCTCGCGCGCGGCGCCGTAGGCGGCGGTGAAGCCGTCGCGCTGGTTGAAGCCCTCGGCCCACTGGCCGCTGGCCAGATGCGCGGCGGCGGCCAGGCCCAGGTTTTCCATCGTCGGCAGCGACATCGGCTTGCCGCTCTTGGCGGCCCAGGCGGCGATGTGGCCGAACGTGTTGGCGCCGACGTCGTTGTATTTGGCTGCATCGGGCGTGGCGCCCAGACCGAAAGAGTCCAGCAGCAGGATAAATGCGCGTTTCATAATGTGCTCCAAAAAGCAAAAAAGGGCGAACTAGCCGCCCCTTCGGGTTCTTACGCCTGCGGTGTTTTGGCCACGTTGGCCAGGAAGCCGAGGATGACTTCAATCAGCGACGTCGCGGCGATGGCGGCATACTTCAACGTCTGCTCGTGCGACAGCGGGAACGGCGACAGGCCTTCGGCCAGATTGGTGATGGCGGAGACGCCGACCACTTTCAAGCCGCAGTGACGGGCCGAGACCACTTCCGGCACCACCGACATGCCGACGACATCGGCGCCCAGCATCTTGAAGGCGCGGATTTCAGCCGGAGTTTCGAAGTTCGGGCCGGCGTAGGCGATGTAGACGCCTTCGTGCAACGTCACCTTTTTCTCTTCGGCGGACTTCAACAGCAGCGCGCGCAGGTCGGCGTCGTAGGCGTTGGCCATGCTGAAGAAGCGCGGACCGAAACGCTCGTCGTTGGGGCCCATCATCGGGGTGCCCGGCATGAAGTTGATATGGTCGGTCAGCGCGACCAGCGCGCCGGCGTCGACTTCGGTGCGCAGCGAACCGGCGGCGTTGGTCACGAACAGCATCTCGCAGCCCAGCAGCTTCATGGTGCGCACGGCGCTGGTCATCACGCCCAGGCCATAGCCTTCGTAGACGTGGCCGCGGCCCTTCATGCACACCACCGACACGCCCGACAAGGTCCCGATCACCAGCTCACCGGCGTGACCGTGCACCGTGCTGATCGGGAAGCCAGGCAGCTCGTTGAAGCTGATGGTGACCGCGTCGGTCATCTGCTCGGCCAGCACGCCCAGGCCGGAACCCAGGATCATCGCCACGCGTGGCTTGAAATCGGCGGGAATGCGCGCGCGGATGATTTCGGCGGCCTGGAATGGGGAGTTGTTAGACATGGTTATCCTTTGTTTTTATCGTGTGTTTATCGTGCATTCATTGATCACGCGCTGCGGGCCGAAGGTTGGCCGATTGAAGTAGTTCTGGAATGATGACACTATGCATCATCTCCTATATGTATGGCAAATACCATTTTTCTTCCGCATTTATATAAAATAGCTATAAATCCGGCGTATTATAAACCTCGGCAAACTGAACCAACATGGCCTGCACGCGCATGATTGACCTAAAACAAACAAATGTTTATGATTGCGAACAAATGTTTAAGGCCGCACCGTGAACGATCTGTCTAAAAAAGAACAGCTGTACGAGCTGATCCGCGCTAACCCCTTCATCTCCCAGCAGGATCTGGCCGACGGCCTGCGTCTGTCGCGCTCCGCCGTGGCCGGCCACATCGCCAGCCTGATACGCGAGCGCCGCTTGCTGGGGCGCGCCTACGTGCTGCCCGACCGGCGCCCGGTGCTGTGCATCGGTGCCGCGAACCTTGACCGCAAGCTGCGCACCATGGCGCCGATGCGGCTGGGGACCTCCAATCCCGCCACCGCCGAGGAAGTCTACGGCGGCGTGGCCCGCAACATCGCCGAAAACCTGGCGCGCCTGAACCTGCCCACCGCGCTGCTGACCGCCGTGGGCGACGACAGCGCGGGTCGCGCCTTGCAAGACCACGCGCAAAGCGCCGGCATCGACACGCGTGGTTCGCTGACGCTGGCCGATGCCGCAACCGGCACCTACACCGCGATCCTCGACGATCGCGGCGAGATGGTGGTGGCACTGGCCGACATGGCGCTGTACGACCGCATGACCCCCGAGTTCCTGGCCAGCCGGCTGCCACAGCGCGCCGCCGCATCGATGACGGTGGCCGACCTGAATCTGCCGGCCGACAGCGTCGGCGCGCTGCTGGATGGCGCCCGCGCCGACCCTGATCATGCGCCGTTGGTGCTGGTGGCGGTGTCGCAGCCGAAGATGGCGCGCCTGCCGACGGACCTGACCGGCCTGCGCCTGCTGATACTCAATCGCGGCGAGCTGGAAACGCTGGCCGGCCGCGCGCTGCCGACCGAAGCGGACGTGCGCCTGGCCAGCCGTTCCGTCCAGGCGCAAGGCGCGCGCGACGTCATCGTCACCTGCGGCAGCCAGGGCGTGTACCACACCAAAGGCGGCGAACTGGTATGGCTGGCCGCGCACGAGGTGGACGCGGCGGACGTGATCGATGTCACCGGCGCCGGCGACGCCTTCTCGGCCGCCGTTTGCTGGTCGCTGTATCAAGGCAGCGACGATCTGACGCTGGCGTGCCGCCGTGGGCTGAAGCTCGCCGCGATCACGCTGGCAAGCGCCGAAACCGTATCGCCC
>DASVTJ010000671.1:0-15429 GCA_036387635.1 Duganella sp. | reverse complement strand
CGCCCATCAGCGCGGCGAGGCGGCGCGAGATCGCCAGCCCCAGGCCGGTGCCGCCGAAGCGCCGCGTCATCGAGGCGTCGGCCTGGGAGAAGGGTGAGAACAACTGCGCCAGGCTGTCGGCATCGATGCCGATGCCGCTGTCGCTGACCGTGAAGCGCAGATGGATGGCGTCGGCGCTGGCGCCGGCGGGCGCGCCGGCCGGTTCGGCCGATTCGGCCAGTTCGACCAGCACCGCGACCGTGCCCTTTTCGGTGAACTTGATGGCGTTGCCGACCAGGTTGACCAGGATCTGCTGCAGTCGGTGGCCGTCGCCGAGCAGCGATTGCGGCACGTCCGGATCGATGCCGATCGCCAGCTCCAGATCCTTTTCGGCGGCGTTGACGGTCATGATGGTGGCCAGCGTCTCCAGCACGGCGCCGAGCTGGAACGGCGCCGGCGACAGTTCCATGCGGCCCGCTTCGATCTTCGAGAAGTCCAGCACGTCGTTGAGGATGTTCAGCAGCGAGTTGCCCGACGACCGTATCATCCCGAGGTATTTTTGCTGGACCGGCGATAGCGCCGTATTGTTCAACAGCTGCGTCATGCCCAGCACCGCGTTCAGCGGCGTGCGGATCTCGTGGCTCATGTTGGCGACAAACTCGGTCTTGGCGCGGCTGGCCGCCTCGGCCAGGTCGCGTGCGACGATCAGCGAGCGTTCCGATTCGCGCAGCGCGGCGGTCATCTGCCGGGCCAGCGCGGTGGCGTAGACCTGGCGCGCAGTGAGCGCGCGCACCACGCCGAAGAACAACAGGCTGATGACGACGCCGGCCAGCAGCACGATGTGCGATTTTTGCCGGTCGATCGATTGCTCGAACGCCGGCAGCGAGGTGAAACGCAGCGTCCAGCGGTGCTGTAGCAGCTCGAGCGGCATTTCGCGCACCACCGGATTGGGATAGTGCAGCCGGTCCCTTTCGGTGCGCGCGCCGGCGCTGGCGTACAGGCGCGCGGCGGCGTCGGTCTCGTCGCCGTCGAAGATCTCCAGCCGCACGTCGCGGTCGCCGGCCCGCAGCAAGTCATGCATCAACTCGTCGGCCCGTATCGGGCTGTAGGCGAAGCCCTGCAGCGCCGCCATGCGCTGTTCCGGCGTGGCGTCGCCGGTCAAGCCGGCCTGCTTGCGGTAGACCGGAAAATACATCAGGAAGCCCGGCTGGCCGGCGTCGCGGGCGTTCTGCACCAGCGCCACCTTCGCCGTCAGCGCCGGCATCGCCGAGCGCGCGGCGTTGCGCAGCGCCGCGTTGCGTATCGGCTCCGACAACATGTCGTAGCCGAAGGCGCGCCGATTGCGGTCGTTGAACGGCTCCAGGTACAGCACCACCACCGACGCCGGCGGCGGACGCGCGGCATCGCCCGGATCAAGCGACCAGATACGGAAATCGTCGAAGCCTTCGCGCCGCACGCGCGCCTCGAGTCCCTCGCGCTGGTCGCGGTGCAGGTAGGCGCCGTAGCCCAGTCCCATCACGCCGGGAAAATTGTGGGACAGGCCCAATCCGGCGGCAAAGTCGCGCCACTGCGTGCGCGTCGGCTCCTGCTCGGCCTTGAACAGCGCCTGGGCGCCGCGCAGTCCCGATTCGTACAGGTTCATACGCTGGGTGATGCGCTGCACGATGTCGCCGGCCTCGGCGTCGAATCGCTCGCGCGCGCGGCGCTCCGTGTCGGCCGCCACCAGATGCCACACCAGCACCGTCAAACCGACTCCGATCAGCAGTGTGGCCCACTGGGCGGCGCTGTGTTCGCGGACGGTGGCGCCCAGCCGCTGCCGTTCGCTGGCATCGGCGCACAGCACCATGCCGATCAGGCTGCACAGCACGACAAAGCTGGCGAGGGCGATCAGCGCGTCGTTGAGGGTGCCGGCGGCGAACGGACCGACGCCGTTGACGGTGCCCAGCACCGCGCCGCCGGCGGCGCACAGATACACCGTGCTGGCGCCGCGCAGGCCATGACGGTACGAGGCCCAGGCCACGCACAGCACCAGCAGGTATGGCAGCCAGCCGAGGCGGTCGCCGGCCGTATAGGGGCGGAAAAAAATCAGGGCGATCAGCGCCAACAACGCCGTCAGCGACAACGCCACCTCCAGCGCGCCGCGCCAGCGCCAGGCCGGCGCGCGTCCGGTCCACCAGGCCAGGATCGCCGGTGTCACCAGCAGCACACCGGCGGTGTCGCCGACCCACCAGGTCAGCATCACGGTGTTGAAGGTGGCGGCCGGCGCCAGGCCGCACAGCACCAGCGTGGAGGCGCCGATGCCGGAGCTGACCAGGCACATGACCATGGCGATAAGCGCGAACTTGTAGACGTTTTGCAGTTGGCCGATCGGTTGGGCGGGATCGGCGGCGCGGCGCGCCATCCAGGCGCCGGCCAGCGCCTCGAGCGTGTTGCCGACGGCGATGGCGCAGGAGGCCAGCGCCAGGGTGCCGTCCATTGGCAGGCCGTTGGCATGGAAGGCGGCCAGATTGGCGACCAGGGCGCCGGCCAGGATCGCCGGCCAGGCGCGGTGCCCGAGCAGCAGGACGGCTGCGAAAGCGATGCCCGACGGCGGCCACACCGGCGTGGCGTTGGTATCGGCGAAGGCCAGCAGCAAACTGGCGCGCGCCACCAGTGCATAGCAAAGCGCAAGCAATGCCAGCCCGATGATGCGCCGGTGTGGACCGCGCGCGATGTCGCCCCCCGTCCAGCCAGCGACGACGGACCGCTCGGATGCGGCTGGGGAGTCCGAATCGTGGCCTAAGCGCATGGCAGCATGTTTTGGTTTATCTGAGTGGCGATCACTATAGCTCAATTCACACCTTACTTTGTCCGTTCGCGCCAGCGGAATGCATTTCGCGCCGGCCTTGCGCCGTTCGTCGCGGCGGCCTCCGGCGGCGATCGGCGCCGGCCACTATTGGCAGTACCGGGTACGCATTTTATATGGTAACTTCCGCCGGCATGACCTTTTGCACAACCCTCGCTTTGGATACCCCGCTATGACCGACGGCAAACCGCCACCGCTCGCGCACCCGCTTGAAATTATCCCGATCCTGCGGCGCTGGCCGTCGTCGGCGCCGCGCAATGCGCTGTACACGCTGATCTTCAGCAGCATCGTGGCGCTGGTGTTGACGGGATTCGAGATCGCCACCGGCTCGCGCGCGCGCGCGCTGAGCGACCTGCCGGCCACGCTGGCGATCTCCAATCTGATCGGCGCAATGGTCTACGGCGGCTTGTTCCTGCTCAACCACTCGCTGGACGGGTGGGTGCGGCGCCTGCGCGGTGCGCGGCGCATGGCATTGTATGTCGCGCTGATGGCGGTCTGCGTGCCGTTTGGTATCGGCTTGGGCAATGTGCTGGTGGGCGGCGCGAACCCGCTGATCGTGTTGGGGCGGCGCGGCGTGTGGGCGCAGTCGCTGGTCATCGCCGCGCTAATGGGACTGTTCATGTATCTGGTGCACCGGGCGGCCGAGCGGCGGGTGCACGCGGCGCGGGCCGGGGCGCACCAGCAGGAATTGATCGCAACGGGCGCGCGCCTGCTGGCCGAAGCGCGCCTGCGCGCGCTGCAGGCGCAGATCGAGCCGCACTTCCTGTATAACACGCTGGCCAATGTCGTCAGCCTGATCGGCACGCAGCCGGCGCAGGCGCAGCACATGCTGGAGCGGTTCATCGATTATCTGCGCGCCAGTCTGGCGGCCAGCCGCGGCGACCGGGCGACCTTGGGCAGCGAAGCCGCTTTGCTGGCGGCATACCTGGACGTGCTGGCGGTGCGCATGGGCGAGCGGCTACGTTACCGCATCGAGGTGCCCGAAGCGCTGCGCGGGTTCGCGATCGCGCCGATGCTGCTACAACCGGTGGTGGAAAACGCGATCTGCCACGGCCTGGAGCCGAAGGTGGAGGGCGGCGAGATCGTCATCGGCGCCGAAGTCAGGGAGGGCCACGTGTGCGTGACCGTCAGCGATACCGGCGCCGGCTTGAGCGGGGCCGGCGAGGCGTCCGCCAAACCCGGCGGCGGCGTAGGCCTGAGCAATCTGCGCGAACGCTTGCATAGTTTATATGGCGGCGCGGCTCGGGTAGAATTATTGGAAAACCAACCCTGCGGCATGACGGTGCGCCTGATGCTGCCCTTGAACGAGAGTCCGAAATCGATACCTTCCGCGCCCTGATCGCCGACGACGAAGCGCATCTGCGCGATTACCTGGAAGGCCAGCTGAAAACCGTGTGGCCGGAGCTGCGCGTGGTCGCAAAGGCCGCCAACGGTCTGGAGGCGCTGCGCCTGATCGACGAGCAGGCCCCCGATGTGGCCTTCCTCGACATCCGCATGCCGGGCCTGACGGGGCTCGATGTGGCGGCGCGCCTGCTGCAGGGCCCCAAACCGCCGCACATCGTGTTTGTCACCGCGTTCGACCAATACGCGGTGGAGGCGTTCGACCATTCGGCCGTCGATTATCTATTGAAGCCGGCGAGCCTGGACCGGTTGACCAAGACCGTCGGCAGGCTGAAAGCGGTCTTGCAGGCGAAGCGGGAGTCGCCGGTGGGCGCTGCGGCGACGGCGTCCTTGCAGGCCTTGCTGGCGCAGCTGGGCGGCGCCGGTCTCGCGGCGGTCGCCGCGCCCCCGCCGGCGCCTTTGCAATGGATACGCGCCGCCCAGGGCGACCAGACGCGCCTGATCGCGATAGACGAGGTGATTTATTTTCAGAGCAACGACAAGTACACGAGCGTGTTCCTGGCCGGTGGCGAAAGCCTGATCCGCACGCCGATCAGCAAGCTGCGCGAGCAGCTCGACGAGCAGCGGTTCTGGCAGATACACCGCAGCGTGATCGTCGCGGCACGGCATATTGCGGGCACGCGCCAGGATTTTCGCGGCCGCTTGATGGTGCAGCTCAAGAACCGCGACGAGCAGCTGGTGGTCAGCCGCAATTACGTGGATTTGTTCAGGCAGATGTGAAGGACGAGGCGGGACCGCGCGGCGTGGACCGCATGGTGTGGATCGCGCGCCGCTATCTATTTGACGATCACCGGCTTGACCTTGGACGCCGCTTCCTTGGCGCGGGCGCGGGCGGTCTCCACGTCGTCGGCGGTCGCCAGCGCGACGCCCATGCGGCGGCGCGCGAACGATTCCGGCTTGCCGAACAGGCGGATGTCGCTGCCCGGCACGCGCAGCGCTTCGGCCACGCCTTCGAAGGCGATGCCGGCCGTTTCGTGTTGACCATAGATGACGGCCGAGGCGCCCGGCGCCTTGAGCGCCACATTGACCGGCAGGCCGAGGATCGCCTTGGCGTGCAGTTCGAATTCGCTTTGCACCTGCGTCGCCATCGTCACCATGCCGGTGTCGTGCGGACGCGGGCTCACTTCCGAGAACCAGACCATGTCGTCCTTGACGAACAGCTCGACGCCGAACAAACCGAGGCCGCCCAGATCGGCCGTGACCTTGCCGGCGATGTCGCGCGAGCGTTCCAGCGCCAGGGGATTCATGCGGCACGGCTGCCACGATTCGACGTAGTCGCCTTGCACCTGTACGTGGCCGATCGGATCGCAGAACTGCGTCACCACTTGGCCGTCGTCGCCGATCGAGCGCACCGTCAACAGCGTGATCTCGTAGTCGAAATCGATGAAACCCTCGACGATGACGCGGCCCGAGTCGACGCGGCTGCCCGCGGCGGCGTAGTCCCACGCGGCCTTGACGTCGGCGGCGCTGTCGATCTTCGACTGGCCTTTGCCGGACGACGACATGACCGGCTTGATCACGCAAGGGAAGCCGATGGCGGCGGTGGCCGCCTCGAGTTCGGCCAGGCTGCTGGCGAAGCGGTAAGGCGACGTCGCCAGCCCGAGCGTTTCGGCTGCCAGGCAGCGGATGCCTTCGCGGTTCATCGTCAGCTGGGTCGCGCGCGCGGTCGGGATGCAGGTGATCTTGCCGGCTTGTTCCAGCGCGGCCAGCGTGTCGGTGGCGATGGCCTCGATCTCCGGCACGATCAGGTCCGGCTTTTCCAGCTCGATCAACGCGGCCAGCGCGGCGCCGTCGGCCATGTTGATAACGTGGGCGCGGTGCGCCACCTGGTGGCCCGGCGCGTTCGGATAACGGTCGACGGCGATCACTTCCACGCCCAGGCGCTGCAGCGCGATGATGACTTCCTTGCCAAGCTCGCCCGAGCCGAGCAGCATGACTTTGGTGGCGGTCGGGGACAGCGGCGTGCCGAGGATGCGTGGAGTGTTCATGGTGGGTTCAAGATAAAAAAGGGAGGCGTCAGAAAGAATACACCAGCGTGATCGAGGTTTGCGTGTCCGTGTTCTTTTTATCGGCGGGCACGCTGGTGTCGCTGCGCACGCTGAAGGCGGCCTTCATCTGCATGGTGCTGTTGATCTTGGCGCGCAGCGCCGTCTCGGCCTGCGAGTGCGTGTTCGAGGTGCCGCGTTCGACCGCCAGACTTTGGCTGAACTGGGCGTTCTCGCTCAGGCGCCATCTGAAGATGCCGGCGCCGCGGACGGTCATGCCGTTTTCGGTTTCGCCGGTCGAGCGCGCGCCACGGAAGTAACCCGGACCGATTTCGACGTCCAGCGTCTGCGTCTCGGACTGGTAGATCTGCGTGCCGTAACCGACGTTGAGCGTCGAGTAGCGGATGTAGGCGCCGAAGCGGTCGTCGACGTGCGTGGCCAGCACGAACAGCTTGTCGCGGTCCTGCATCAGCTTATAGGCCGCCTTGGCCGACGCCGAGTAGCGCTGCGCCGAGCGCTCGCGCTTTTTTTCGCCGTCGCTCCTGGTGATCTGCTCGTCCTTGTAATAGCCGGCCAGGATGTACTCGTTGCTCCAGTCGGGCAGTTCCTGCTTGGAGTCGATCTTGCCGGTGACCGAGGTGCCGACGGTATTGCCGGAGGTGGAGATGGCGCCCAGTTCGGCCGAGGTGCTCCAGCCGTACGGGGGATCGAGATCGATGGCGGCGGCCTGGCCGCAGATGAGGGTGGCGGCAAGCGAGAGCGCAAGCGGAGTGGCGGACAGCAGTGGTTTCATAGGCATGGAAGGGCGTCGCCGGACGTTGCCGGCTGTTATGTCATCTTGTACGGAAGAAGGCGCTATTGTACCCGACACCGATTACGTGTGGTTCCGTACAGAAGCGGCGCTGCCATCGGAGGATGATCCGCTCATTAGCTGACAACGAAGACCGATCATGAATACCTCACTCACATTGACCAAATTGCTGCTGTGCGCAGGCCTGTTTGCGGCGACCTCGGTCGCCACCTCGAGCGCTAGTGCAGGCATCAACCGTTGCGTCGACGCGCAAGGCGCCGTGCTGCTGACCGACGCCGAGTGCCCGCAGGACAGCCGCGTGGCCAACGACGAAGTGAGCGACAGCGGCGCCGATGGCATTATCCTCAACAGCGGCGTCGCCCGCTTGCTGCCGGCGGCGCCCGTGATGCAACAGCCCTCATCGGCGCTGCCACGCAGCCGTTGGGCCGATCTGCCGCGCCCACAACTGCGCCAGGCCGCCGGCCCGGATGCGTTGACGTTGCAAGCGGCGCGCACCGCGATGCAGATGCAGGACGAGTTGCGCCGCCAGGGACGCATGGCGTCGCGTTAATGATTTAATCGACGGTTCGAACGATCGAATCTTCAATCAAGCGCGATCGACTGTTCAATCGGTTGTCGCGTACGCGATCAGCCCCTCGGCTAGCGCTCCGAACGTGGCGGCGCAGGCGGGATTGGCGCGCAGGTTCTCATGCATCGCCAGCCAGGTATCGAGCGGGATGGTCAGCAGATCGGGTAGCACGCGCACCAGCGCTCGATCGCGCCGCGCCAGCCGCACCTGGCAGATGCCGATCCCCAGTCCGGCACGAATCGATGCCAGGTGCACCAAGTCGCTGTCGCTGCGCAGCGCATAGTTTTTGCGGGTCAAGCCGCCAAGCGCGGGCAGCAATTCACGAGTGAACGCGTTGTCGGTATCGACACCGATCAAGGTGTGGCCGGCCATCTCGCCCCAGCTCGCCGGCGTGCCGTGGCGCTCCAGATAATCGCGCGTGGCGTGGAATCCCAGATCGATGTTACCGATGCGGCGCGCCACCAGCGCCTCCTGCTGCGGGCGCTGCATGCGCACGGCGATGTCCGCATCCCGACGCAGCAGATTTTCGATACGGTTGGAGACCGCCAGTTCTATCGTGATGCCGGGATGGCTCTCGCGCAGGCGCGCCAGGATCGGCGGCAGCACTTCCACGCTGACGACTTCACTGGCCGTAACGCGCACGGTTCCGTGGATGGCGTGCCCGGCGTCGCGTCCCTGGCTCGATGCCGCGCGCAGCAGGGCGGCGGCGGTGGCCGCGAGCGTGCGCGCGTACGGCGCCAGGGCGAGGGCTTCGTCCGTGGGCAAAAATCCGGTCTGCGAGCGCGTGAACAGCAACAGTCCCAAGGCCCGTTCCAGCGCGTCGATATGCCTGCCGATGGTGGGCTGGGTCGCGCCCAGCGCCCGCGCGGCGCCGGACAGTGAGCCTTCATGCAACACCGCCAAGAAAGAGCGGTAGAGATTCCATTCTGGTTCGTCGGTAGTCATACGAAATTGTATAGCGGCCATGCGGCTTTCGGTAATTTTCTTTTAATCGCTCCTGGCGGACACTGACTTTATCGACACTTGACTGGAGAACGACATGGAACGGACGAAGACAGCGTTAATACTTGGCGCGACGGGCGGCATCGGCGGCGAGATGGCGCGGCTACTGGTCGCGCGCGGCTGGACGGTCAGGGCGCTGCACCGGGCGCCGCAGCGCGTGGCGTCCAGCAGCGACGGCATCGACTGGCTAGCCGGCGATGCGATGGAGCGCGACGATGTGGTACGCGCGGCGCGTGGCATGGGGCTCATCGTGCATGCGGTCAACCCGCCGGGCTACCGCAACTGGGACAAGTTGGTGCTGCCGATGATCGACAACACCATCGCCGCAGCGCGGGCAAGCGGCGCCCGCATCCTGCTGCCGGGGACCGTGTATAACTACGGACCGGATGCCTTCCCCGAGCCGCGCGAAGACTCCCCGCAGCATCCGGTCACGCGCAAGGGCTCGATCCGCGTCGAACTCGAGGCTCGCCTGGAACGCGCCGCCGCCGGTGGCGTGCGCACGCTGATCGTGCGCGCCGGCGACTTCTTCGGCCCCAAGGCCGGCAACAGTTGGCTGGCGCAAGGCTGGATCAAGCCCGGCAAGCCGGTGACGGCGATACGCAACCCGTCCAGTCCCGGCGTGGGCCACCAGTGGGCCTACCTGCCCGACGTGGCCGAGACGATGCTGCGGCTGGTCGAACGCGACAACGCGCTGCCGGCTTGGGCGACGTATCACATGGCCGGGCATTGGGATGCGGATGGCACCCGCATGGCCGACGCCATCGCGCGGGTGGCGGGCAAGCCGGGACTCAAGGCGCGCCGCTTTCCTTGGTGGCTGGTCACGCTGGGCGCGCCGTTCGTGCCGGTGTTTCGCGAGCTTGCCGAGATGCGCTATCTGTGGCGCCGACCGGTGCGGATGTCGAACGCCAGGCTGCGCGCGATCTTGGGCGAGGAGCCGCACACGCCGCTCGACACCGCGTTGCGCGCAACGCTCATCGGCATGGGGTGTCTACGGGAGGGTGCCGGGGGCGCCGAGGGCGTCGGCCTTCAGGCCGCCGCGCGCCGCTCCGAGGCCACCTCATAGCGGTTTTTGCCGGCATGCTTGGCAGAATAGAGCGCGCGGTCCGCGTGGCGGTAGCTGACCGACAGGTCGGCGCCCTTGTCGAAGTCGGCGATGCCGATGCTGATCGTGCGCGACGGCACGCAAGCGTCGCGCACCTCCTGTAGCAGCCGGTCGGCGAGGGCGCAGGCGGCCGCCATCTCGCCGTGGAACACGATGCCGAATTCCTCGCCGCCGAGCCGTCCGCATGGGTGGCCGTCGCAAAGGCGCCCGATGACGGCCGCCGTCTTCTTCAGCACTTCGTCGCCGGCCTCGTGGCCGAGCGTGTCGTTGATTTTCTTAAAGTCGTCGATGTCGATCATCAGCAACTGCAGCGGGCCGTCCAGTTGCTGGGCTGCTCGGGCATCGAGCGTGAACTTGCGTCGGTTGCTCAATCCGGTCAGGCTGTCCTTGAATGCCAGCGCCATCAATTCCTGGTTGGCGCGGAAATTGCCCACCCTCAGCGTCAGAAAATAGATGTTCAGGTAGGTGCCGATGCACAGGCTGCCGATAACGGCGATCAGCGCCAGATTGAAGTTGAGCTGGCCCGGATGGGCCGGAAAATTGCCGACGCTTAGAATCAACCATATCGCGACGGAGGTTGCGGCGTAGTTGATCAGCCCGCTAAACACGGGCGCCAGGGCCAGTGTCATGGCGATGCCGATCGGCAGTGTCCAAAACATCGGGTCGGCGCACTGGTTCATGAACAGCCGGAAAGCGATGGCGATGGTGACGGCGCCCAGCACGCCACTGAAGATCAAGCCGATCAGCGCGCGGGCGCGTACGCTCATGAACAGGCTCAGCATGATGCCGGGCGCGGCCAACAGCACTTCGAAGCGGCCGCCGCCCGCGGCCAGCAGCACGGTGATGGCGCATAACCACGAGGCCAGTCCAACGGACTGGGTCAGGATGACGGCAGGACGCACCTCGGCAAAAAATTGCCGCTGCTGCTCGGGGTCGCCAATGAAATAGGAGGAGGCAAGGAGGTTTCGCATGCGTGTTCACTGATTATTTCCTGAGAGTATAAGTCTTGCGGCAAGGAAATAATAGTGAATTCAGAGTAAATATCGATCAATCCATGGAAGTTAAGCCGTATTATCAACAATTACTAAATTGCAAGCTACGCTGCGGCGGCACCGAATACGTGCGCTCGGCTGATGCGGTTCAGGTGAAGCTGTACTTAATCAGGAACACGATCGCGATGACCCACACCACCGGCTTGACTTGGCGCGCCTGGCCGGTCAGCAGCTTGAGGCCGGCGTAGGTGATGAAGCCGAAAGCAATGCCGTGCGCGATCGAGTACGTGAACGGAATCACCAGCGCCGTGATCGCCGCCGGCACGCTTTCGGTGGTGTCGTTCCAGTCGACGTCGACCAGGTCGCGCAGCATCAGGCAGGCCACGAACAACAGCGCCGGCGCGGTGGCGTAGGCCGGCACCACGCCGGCGATCGGCGCGAAGAACAGCGCGGCGAGGAACAGCAGCGCCACCACCAGCGCCGTCATGCCGGTGCGACCGCCAGCTTGCACGCCGGCCGCGCTTTCCAGGTACGCGGTGGTGCTGGAGGTGCCCAGCATCGAGCCGGCGACGATGGCGCAGCTGTCGGCCATCAGCGCCTTGTTCAGCCGTTCCATTTTGCCGTTGACCAGCAGGCCGGCGCGGCTGGCCACGCCCATCAGGGTGCCGGTGGCGTCGAACAGCTCGACCAGGAAAAACACCAGCACCACGTTGAACAGCCCGAGCGAGAAGGCGCCGGCCAGGTCGAAGTGGAACAGCGTCGGCGCGATCGATGGCGGCAGCGACATGAAGCCTTTGAAGGTATTACCGCCGAAGAAAAAGCTCAGCAGCGTGACCGAGACGATGCCGATCAGCAGCGCGCCGGGCACGCGCAACCGGTCGAGCGTGACGATCACCATGAAGCCGAAGATGGCCATCAACGTGTGCGGGTTGTGCATGTCGCCGACGGTGACCAGCGTCTCGGCGTTGGCGACGACCAGGCCGGCGCTCTTCATGGCGATCAGCGCCAGGAACAGGCCCAGGCCGACGGTGATGGCGACCCGCAGCGAGTGCGGAATGCCGTTGACGATGTGCTCGCGCACCTTGAACAGGCTGACCAGGATGAACAGGCAACCCGAGATGAACACCGCGCCCAGCGCCGACTGCCACGGCACGCCCATGCCCAGCACCACGGCGTAGGCGAAGTAGGCGTTCAGTCCCATCCCCGGCGCCATGCCGATCGGATAGTTGGCGTACAGGCCCATGATCAGGCTGCCCAGCGCCGCCGCCAGGCAGGTGGCCACGAAGACGGCGTCCTTCGGCAGTCCGGCGTCGCCGAGGATGGCGGGATTGACGAAGATGATGTAGGCCATCGTCAGGAAGGTGGTCACGCCCGCGATGACTTCGGTGCGAACGTTGGTGCCGTGCTCGGCTAGCTTGAAAAATCGATTGAATGACATGGCGGCTTTCGTACTTTACTGGGTGCTATTTTGCGGCGAGGGCGAAGAATAGCACGGACCAGCCGGCCTTTCCGGCGCGCCGCCGCGATTTCGATCCAGCGGCCGGACGATCCGGGATGCGGCCGGCGCCGGGTCAATCGGCGATCGCGTAGCCGTCGCGGCCATTGTGTTTGGCCGCGTACAGCGCGCTGTCGGCGCGCGCCACCAGCTCGGCGGCGGCGTCGCCGTCGCCTTGACCGGGGTTGTCCACGCCGTCGGCGCTGTCGACGCCACTGTGGTGCAGCGCCAGTCCGATGCTGGTGGTGATGTGCCGTTGCGCGCCCGCCACCGTGAACGGCTGGCGGATCGCCTCGACGATCTTGAGCGCCATGCGCGACACCTCGTCGGCGTGCGCCACCTGCTCGAAGACGATGACGAATTCGTCCCCGGCGATGCGCGCCACCGTGTCGGCGGCGCGCACGTTGGCCTTCAGGCGCGCGGCGAACTCCTTGAGCACGTCGTCGCCGCCGCCGTGGCCGTGGGTGTCGTTGATGGCCTTGAAGTGGTCGATGTCCAGATAGGCCAGCGCCAGCGGGGCGCGGTTGCGCCGCGCGCGCACGATCGCCAGTTGCAGGATCTCTTCGAACATCAGGCGGTTGGCGATGCCCGTCAGCGGGTCGATCCGCGCCAGCTGCGTCAGGCGCTGCTCGATTTCCTTCATGCGCGTGGTGTCGTGGGTCAGCGCATAGATGCCGATCACCTTGCCGTCGGCGCCCGCTTCCGGCACGAACGTCGTCTCGAGCGTGTGCTCGGCGCCCTCGATGCGCGCCCAGTGCTCGTAGGTGGCGATGTGGCCCTCGTAGGCGCGGTCGAGATGGGGCAGCGCCAGCGCGTACTGGGTCTTTCCGATTCCCTGCACCAGATGGTCGCCGATCATCTTTTCCGGGTCCATGCCAAACCAATGCTGGAACGTGGCGTTGACGAACTGGAAGGTCCGCGCATGATCCAGATAGGAGATCAGCACCGGCAGGTTATCGGTCAGCAGCTTGAGGCGCTTTTCGCTGGCGGCCTGGCGCAGCTCGGCGTTTTTGCGCTCGGTGATATCGAGCGTCATCATGTAAAAGCCGGCCACGTTGCCGTCGGGGCCGATGTCGGGGATGATGTCGGCCATGATTTGGCGCGGCTTGCCGTATTCATGGCTTTCGCGCTCGTAATGCTGGCGTTGGCCGGCCAGTGCCGCCGCGCGGTACGGCGCCAGGTTGTCGCGCATCGCCGGGCCGAACACCTCGCAGACGGTCTTGCCAAGCATCGATCGGGGGTCGACGCCGGCCATCACGCGGAAATGCTCGTTGGTGAAGCGGTAGCGCAAATCGCGGTCGACGTAGGCGACCATGGCCGGGATGCTGTCGGCGATGGTGCGCAAGCGCTTTTCGCTGGCGGCGATCTGCCGTTCGTAGGCGACGCGCTCGGTGATGTCGTGCAAGAAGGCGGTGGCGTAATAAGCGCCGTCGTGGCGCAGCGCGCCGAGCGACAGTTCGACCGGCACCTGGTGGCCGTCCTTGTGCAGCGCGGCGATCCGCACCCGCGAATTCATCAGCGGACCGGGATGGCCGTTGGCGAAGCCGCGCATGCCGGCGCCGTGCTTGTCGCGCAGGCCGGGCGGCACGATCAGCTCGGCGATGTCGCGCCCGATCGCCTCGTCGCGGCTCCAGCCGAAGCTGCGTTCGGCGGCGGCGTTCCATTTTGTGATGATGCCGGTCGGCTCGCAACTGACGAAGGCGTCCGGGGCGCGCTCGAGGATGCTGCTGATGAGCGCCTCGCTGTCGCGGCTGGCCTTTTGCGCCGCTTCGCGCTCGGCCATCAGTTCGTGGAAGGCCACGCTCAAGGCGCCGATCTCGTCGCCGCGGCCGCGTTGCAGCACGTCGATGCCGGCGCTGCCGTCGCGGATGTCGCCGATCTGGCGGCGCAGCCGGGTCAACGGCCGCAGCATCAGGTGCACGGCGATCCAGGCCATGATGCCGGCGCCGACGGCGAAGGCGGCTGCGGCCAGCATGGCCTGGTGGCGCATCGACACCATCGGCGCGAACGCCTCGGCCACCGGGTAGCGGGCGCCGATGATCCAGTTTACGGTTTGCAGCCGCTTGTACGAGTAAATGCCGACGGTGCCGTCGCGGCCGGTTGTTTCGGCCCAGCCCTGGAAACCCTTGAGCGCGCGGTCGGTGGCGCTGTTGCGCCCGGGGCGCGCGTTGATATGCCGTAGCAGCTGGTCTTGCGCCGGGTGGTACAACAAGATGCCCTCGGCCGTCATCAGGAAGTTGTAGCCGGTCTTGCCCGGCTTGTACGCCAGCACCTGTTGCATGAAAATCGGGCTGGTCAGGTCGATGCTGCCGCACAGCAGCATGACCGCGCGGCCCTTCGCGTCGAGCACCGGCTGCAGGATCATGATGGCCGGATGGCCGGTCAGGATGCTCTTGAAAGGCGGCGACACGGCCGGCTTCCCGGCCGCCAAGGTGCGCTGGAAGTAGGCGCGCGCGTCGTCACCGGGGTCGAGGGCGAGGGTGCCGTCGGGGGTGGTGTTGAGCAGCACGCCCTGGCGGTTGTAGATGTGCAGGTTGAGGAAGCGTCCGCGCGCCACCGGCTGGCGGGCGACGAAGGCTTGCATGCCGGCGGTGTCGGCGCCGTCGGCGTCGGTGAGGGTGTCGGCCAGGCTCGCCAGCAACACGCGGCGCGCCGTGATCTGGCCGTCGACCTGGGTGGCGGCCGACGACAGCAGCGCGTATTGCTGGTCGCCGATAACGCTTTTCATGTCGCGCTCGGCCAGCACCAGCGCCACCCAGGCCACGGTCATCGTGGCGATCAGCACGAGCATGACGACCACGCCGGTCATACGGAATTTGAGACTGCGTGGAGTTGGTGCGAAAACGGCCATGTCGCTCTTCGGGGGTGCGGTGAAACCAGTATTGCATACCCTGACTGGCAAGGCCAGCGGGGTCGGGAATTGCTGCCGCGAGCCAACGCTACTTGCTTGCAGGTCTTTACAACGGTTGCGGAGTATGCTGCGCGAATCAACGGGCGCCATCGCGGCCATGCCGTGCCGGACCAGTATGCGCCATCTGCATGCTTATTGTTAACATCTTTACACAGGAAGCAAAAAAGATGTAAAATCGCAACCAGTATTATGGCAATAGAAATAAAACAAGGCCTCTGGTAGGGCGGATGTTTTGAAAGGGTCGAATCCCGACGGGTTCGGCCCTTTTTGTTTGGGGCGGGCTCGGCTAGAATGCCGACCTCCAAAATCCGCCTTAGGGAACCATGAATTTGTTACAC
>DASVTJ010000670.1:0-4878 GCA_036387635.1 Duganella sp. | reverse complement strand
CCACCACCGAATCGGGCAGCGTGATGGTGAAGGTGCTGCCGCGCCCCTCGCCGGCGCTATAGGCGCCGACCTCGCCGCCGTGCATCTGCACCAGGTTGCGCACCAGCGCCAGCCCGATACCCAGGCCGCCCTTGGCACGGTCGGGCAGACGGTCGCCCTGCACGAACAAATCGAACACGTGCGGCAGCAGCGTGGCCGGGATGCCCGAGCCGTCGTCGGTGACCTGGATCTGGATCGTGCGCTCGCGGATGCGCGTGGTCAAGGTGACATGGCCGCCGGCCGGCGTGTAGCGCGCCGCGTTGCTCAGCAAATTGGACACCACCTGCGCCAGCCGCGCCGGATCGCCGTGCCAGCGCACCGGCTGGATGTCGGCCAGCAGCCGGTGCTGCTTTTGCTCGAGCAGCGGGCCGGCCATCTCGATCGCCTTGTTGAGCACGTCCGCCAGCGGCACCGTCTCCTTGCGCAGCTCGACCTTGCCGCTGGCGATGCGCGAGACGTCGAGCAAATCGTCGACCAGCCGCACCAGGTGGTCGACCTGGCGCTCGATCACCTCCTGCTCGTGCACCGTCTCGCTGTGTTCGCCGCCGCGCAGCTTCATCAGCTTGAGCGCCGTGACGATCGGCGCCAGCGGATTGCGCAGCTCGTGCCCCAGCATCGCCAGGAATTCATCCTTGCCGCGCAACGACGAATTGAGGTCGAGGTTGAGGCGCTCGCTGTCGGCCATCGCCAGGGCCAGCGCGCGGTCGCTGTCGAGCCGGGTGACGGTGGCGCAGACGGTGGCGGTGATCTGTTCCAGGAACTGGCGGAACGAGCCGTCGAGCGGCAAGCGCGGCGACACGCGGAAGGCCAGCGCCAGCGAGTCGTCGAGCCGCAGCTCGGCGCCGCTGACCACCACCACGGCTGGGTCGCCGATGGCGATGTCGGCGCCGCGCATGGCGCCTTCGGCCAGGTCGGCCCCTTCGGCAAAGCCGGCCGCGCCGGCGCCGCCATTGTTGTCTTTGCCGTCTTTGCCGCCGGCGCGCCCGCGCAGCAGCGTCACGGACAGCAGATCGCCCGGATCGTCCTCGGCCACTTGCACGATACTGGCGCGCACATCGGCCTCGCCGCGGCAGGCCAGCAGGCGGCGCGCCAGCAAGTCGAGCGCGTGACGGCGGCGCTCGGCCAGCACGTGGGCGGTGGTCTCGGTGCACACCACCAGCACGCCGGCGATCTGGTCGTTGGCGCCGAACACCGGCGTGTAGGTGTAGCTCCAGTAGACATCCTCGATGCGGCCGTTGCGCCAGATCGGCACCAGGTTGTCGGCGTACCAGCGCGCCTCGCCGCCGTTGCGCACCTCGTCGATCTGCGGGCCGATGATCGGCCAGATCTCGGCCCAGCAGGCGCGCCCGCCGTCGCCCAGCGCGGCCGGATGCTTGCCTTCGCCAAAGCACGGCACGTAGGCGTCGTTGTAGATTTGGGTCAGCTGCTCGCCCCACCACAGGAACATCGGATGGACCGAATGCATGACGATGCCGACGCTGGTGCGCAACGCGTCGGGCCAGGCGTCGATGGCGCCGAGCACCGTGTTTTGCCACGGGAAGTCACGCACCATCTCGCGCATCGGCGTGCCGCTGCCGATGAAGCGATACGGGCGTTCACCGGCGGCGCTGGGAAAAGAGAGGGTGGTAACGGAGTGGGCCGCCATGATGGTTTCGCGTGCAGAAAGCCAAAGTGTAGCAAGCCCATTGTACGGCGGCGCACAATAGGACGGGACCCGCACGGAGCCGGCGCATTGTAGTTGGCAAGCAACGGCCGGGGCGGCTGAATCCTTCAATAAATCAACTACCTGATCGTTTCGGCAACGCCGATTTTTGGCGCGGCGAACTCGCATATGATCGACGCAGATGATCAATCCCCCCGACAGGGAGAGGCATCCGACAGCGACTAAAAAAATAGACAGGGAGACGTATGAAGAACCACAACGCCCGCAGTGCGCTCAAGCCGTCCGTGCTCGCCGTATTCGCCGTGTCCGGCGCGCTCGGCATGTCGACGACGCCGGCAGCCCAGGCGCAGCAAGCTTCGCCGGACCCGGCGGCCGAATCCGCAACCGCGCCGGCGACGCCGGCCACCACGCCAGCGCCGGCCGCGGCCGCCGGCGCCGACTCAGCCGACTCTGTAGTGGTGGTGACCGGCTTCCGCGCCAGCCTTAACAGCGCGCTGAACACCAAGCGCGCCAGCGACGGCATCATCGACGTCATCAAGGCCGAAGACATCGCCAAATTCCCCGACGCCAACCTGGCCGAATCGCTGCAACGGGTGCCGGGCGTGTCGCTCACGCGCGGCGACGGCGGCGAAGGCAAACAGATCACCGTGCGCGGCCTGAACGCAGGCTTCACGCGCGTGCGCATCAACGGCATCGAAGGCGTGACCGCCACCGGCGCCTCCGACATCAACGGCAGCACCAACCGCGGGCGCGGCTTCGACTTCAGCGTGTTCGCCTCCGAACTATTCAATAGCCTCGAAGTGCGCAAGACCTCCGAGGCCAGCGTCGAGGAAGGTTCGCTCGGCGCCACCGTCGACCTGCGCACCGCGCGCCCGTTCGACTTCAAGGGCCGCACCTTCAGCCTCGGCGCGCAGGAAATGCACAACTCGCTGTCGAAGAAATACAGCCCGCGCATGACGGCGTTGTTGTCGGACCGCTGGAAGACGCCGTACGGCCAGTTCGGCGCGCTGATCTCGGCGGCGTACTCGAAACGCACGGTGCAGGAGGAGGGCTACGAGGCCGTCGAGCTGCTCAGCGCCAGCAACGACGGCGGCTTTTGCGCGCCGGCCGGCTACACGCCGCAAAACCCGGCCAACAACGCCGTCAAGGGCATCGACGCGGCCAACTGCGGCTTCGGCGTGCCGCGCACGTCCAACACGGCCGCCTACAACGACGTCATGTCGCGCACCGACAACTACGGCGGCACCGTCGCCAATCCCCTGCCCGGCTCGGGCGCGTTCGCGCCGCGCATCCCGCGCTACCGCCGCTCGCTGACGCAGTACGAGCGCTCCGGCGTGACCGGCTCGCTGCAATGGCGCCCGAGCGCCAGCACCGAACTCAATCTCGATCTGCTCGGCGGCAAGTTCAACAACAAACGCTACGACAACTACATCTCGGCGATCTCGTTCGGCCGCAGCCTCGGGCAGTCGAACGGCAAGCCGCAAACGTCGATCCTGGAAAGCCACTTCAACGGCGCCGGCAGCTGGGACTACGGCAAGTTCAACGCGGTCGACGTGCGCAGCGAAGGTTTGCTCGACGTCTATTCGACCTTGTTCCGCCAGCACGTGTTGTCGGGCCGTCACGACGTCACCGACCGCCTCAAGATCGACTTCCTGAGCGGCCAGTCGCGCTCGGACCTCGACGAGCCGCAGCGCACCACGGTGCAGTTCGACTCGCCCAACGCCAACGGCTTCTCCTACGACTTCCGCAACAACCGCAACGTGCCGGCGATGAACTTCGGCATCGACGTCACCAACCCGAACAGCTTCAGCTTCGCGCCGCAGGAGGCGGACGGCACCTTCCACGGCCAGTTCGTCGGCCGCTATCTGCACACCCGCAACACGCTCAAGACCCACCAGGTCAACGCCAGCTATGAGCTCAACGACAACCTGACGTTGCGCACCGGCCTGTCCAAGCGCGACAACACCTGGACCAATGTCGAGCTGGCGTCCGGCGGCAACGGCCTGACCCTGCCGGCGGGCGTGACGATGGCCAACATCACGCGCCAGATCGGCGGCTTCGGCGACGGCCTCGGCGGCAACGGCGTGCCCAACTCCTGGGCGGCGGTCGACCTGAAGAAATTCCTCGGCGTCTACAACATCGAATGCCACTGCACCGAGGTGCCCGGCTCCAGCTACACGCTGCTGAACCAGACCAACCGCGGCGTCGACGAATCGATCAAGGCGTTGTTCCTGGCGGCCGACTTCAAGTACCACCTGTTCTCGATCCCGCTGCGCGGCAATGTCGGAGTGCGCCACGCGCGCACCGACGTCGACTCGTTCGCGCTGCTCAACGCCAACGGCACGCTGGAACCGGCGCGCTTTAAAAACAGCTACCGCGACTACCTGCCGGCGCTCAACGTTTCGGCCACCTTGCCGCACGACGTCATGCTGCGCTTTTCGGCAGGCAAAACGCTGGCGCGGCCGGAGTACACCGACCTGGCGCCGTCGACCACGCTCAGCACGCAGGTGCAGACGGTCACCATCGGCAACCCGATGCTGTCGCCGATCCGCGCCAAGACGTACGATGTGCAAGCGGAGTGGTACTACGCCAAGAACGCGATGGTGTCGGTCGGCGCCTTCCACAAAGATATCGGCACGTTCATCCAGGGCGTCTCGGAGCGCGCGGTGTTTTCATCGCTCGGCTTGCCGGAGTCGATCCTGCTCGGCGGCGGTTGCAGCATCACCGGCGGCACGCCGGCCTGCGCCACCTTGCCCAACACCACGGTGGTGGTCAACCGCCAGGTCAACACGCCGGGCGGCCCGCTGACCGGATACGAGTTCAACCTGCAGGCACCGTTCAGCTTCCTGCCGGGCATCTGGGCCAACTTCGGCCTGCTGGCCAACTACACACACGTCGATTCGAAGATCACCTACATCACGCGGGTCGACAATCCGAACACGCCGGCCAACGAGCAGCTGACGCGGCGCGCCAATTTCACCGGCCTGTCGCCGAAGGCGCACAACCTGACGTTGTTCTACGAGGATAAGAAGTTCAGCGCGCGCGTGTCGGCCGCGCACCGTTCATCGTATCTGCTGAGCGTGCTGGGCGATGTGCAGGGGCATGATTTTACTGTCGTCGACGGCTCCACCAATGTCGACTTCAGCATGTCGTACAACCTCACGCCGCAACTGCGC
>DASVTJ010000669.1:0-2009 GCA_036387635.1 Duganella sp. | reverse complement strand
TTGGGGTGGCTGATGGGGCTCGAACCCACGACAACAGGAATCACAATCCTGGACTCTACCAACTGAGCTACAGCCACCACTGTCTTACTTCACACGTTCAGCTATTCGCTGAACAGGTGCCGAATTATACAAGCCTGTTTTGAATCCTGCAAATCTAAATGCAAGGTTTCCGGCAAAAGTTCGGATCTTGCTCAGACCTCGACTTGTTCCACCCGCGGGCGCAGGCCCAGCAGCTTGTCGAACGCGGGCGCCAGGGCTGCGATATCGGCCGTGGTGTAGCCGCGCAGCGTTGGGGCCGCCGCGCCGGCTTGCTGTTCCGTGCGTAGCAGGCCGCGCGCGTCGAGCAGGCGCACCAGCTGGCGCGCCACGGCGTCGCCGGTGTCGATCAGGACCACGTCGGCGCGGGCGTGCTCGCGCAGCACGCGCTCGATGCCGCTGGTGATGAACGGGTAGTGCGTACAGCCCAGCACCAGCGTATCGGCGCCCTGGTCCAGCAGCGGCGCGATGTAGCGCTCCAGCATGGCGCCGATGGCCGGCGCCTCCAGATCGCCCAGCTCGATCAGGTCGACCAGCCCGACGGCCGGCTGCAGCAGGAATTCAGCATGGCTGGCGGCGGAGATCTGCTCGCGCAGTTGCAGGAATTTTTCGCCCTTGAGCGTGCGGGCCGTCGCCAGCACGCCGATCTTGCCGTTGCGGCTGGCGGCGACTGCGGGCTTGAGGCCCGGCTCGACGCCGACCACCGGCAAAGCGGGGTAGCGCGCGCGCACCGCCTTGATGGCGGCCACGGTGGCTGTGTTGCAGGCCACCACCAGCGCTCTGGCGCCGTGATCGAGCAGGAAGGCGGTGACGGCCAGCGCGCGCTCGACGACGAATTCTTCGGTCTTTTCGCCGTATGGCGCGTGGCCGGAATCGGCGAAGTACAACAGATGTTCGCGCGGCAGCTGCGCGCGGATATGGCGCAGTACCGACAGCCCGCCCACGCCGGAATCGAAAACGCCGATCGGCGCGTCCACCAGCGCTTCGGCAGCCGAAGCTGCCGGAGAGCCTGCCGAAGCGTTAGCCGATAATGGGCGGGCGTCCGTCATCAGGCGATCATGACCGGGATGTTGAGCTGCTCGATCTTGGCTTTCCATTCCGCCGGACCGGTGTTGTGCACCGAGATGCCGGTGGCGTCGACCGCCACGGTGACTGGCATGTCGACCACGTCGAACTCATAGATCGCCTCCATGCCCATGTCGGCAAAGCCCAGCACCTTGGCACCCTTGATCGCCTTGGAGACCAAATAGGCCGAACCGCCGACCGCCATCAGGTATGCCGACTGGTGTTTCTTGATCGATTCGATCGCCACCGGGCCGCGCTCGGCCTTGCCGATCATCGCGATCAGGCCGGTTTTCTCAAGCATCATGTCGGTGAACTTGTCCATGCGGGTGGCGGTGGTCGGGCCGGCCGGGCCGACGACTTCGTCGCGCACCGGATCGACCGGGCCGACGTAGTAGATCACGCGGTTCTTGAAGTCGACCGGCAATTCCTCGCCCTTGGCCAGCATGTCCTGGATGCGCTTGTGCGCGGCGTCGCGGCCGGTCAGCATTTTGCCGTTCAGCAGCAGGGTCTGACCCGGCTTCCACGAGGCGACTTCTTCCTTGGTCAACGTGTTGAGGTCGACGCGCTTGGACTTCTCGGTGTCCGGCGCCCACGAGACGTCCGGCCAAGTCGACAGCGGAGGCGGCGTCATGTAGGCGGGGCCGGAGCCGTCCAGCACGAAGTGGCCGTGGCGCGTGGCCGCGCAGTTGGGAATCATGGCGACCGGTTTCGACGCCGCGTGGGTCGGGTGCATCATGATTTTGACGTCGAGCACGGTCGTCAGGCCTCCCAGGCCCTGCGCGCCGATGCCCAGCGAGTTGATCTTGTCGCACAGTTCGATGCGCAATTCTTCCAGCTTGTTTTGCGGGCCGCGCTGTTTCAGCTCGAACATGTCGATGTCTTCCATCAGCACTTCCTTGGCCATCAGC
>DASVTJ010000668.1:0-2695 GCA_036387635.1 Duganella sp. | reverse complement strand
CGCCTGGTCGATACCGGCGATGGCGCTCATCAGGATGGCGCCGCCACGGTAGAAGCCGGCGCGGTACATGGTCTGCCACAGGTCGTTGATGCGCGACGGGTCGGCGCCGATCAGATACGGTTCCATTTCCTGTACGGCGGTCTCCACGGTGCGCGCGCGGCCTTCGATGACCGGTTCGCCCCAGCCGACAACGCCTTCATCGGTTTCGATTTTCAGCAGCATCCAGCGCGGTGGAACACGGTACGTCGTCAGTTTGGTGATTTTCATAGGGGATGGAGTATAAGTTCAGGGAACAACACTCAGTCTAAGCCGGCTCCCTAGATAGGAAATATGATTAATTCAACACAAGCCATATCATTATCGGATAGCGCAAATCAAAGGGCAAGCTATTCGATATCGGCATGGCTGTTGGCGGTTTATTCATAGCAATTTTGATACCGGTCCGCTTAGACTGGCGGCACTCAAACTTCATCCTTCGGGAGCGTGCCAGCATGATCGATACCAGTCCGCATGTCGCCTCAACGCCCGGCATCATGTTGCTGCGCATCGGCCAGGCCGGCAGCGCCCTGCGCTGGGACGCCGCCGGACGCTGCTGGCGCTGGCCGGATCCGCAGGGCGGCCAGTTGTACGCGTGGCCGGCCCCGGCCGGCATGCCCAGCGGCGTGCGCCTGCAGGAAAGCGCGTGCGTGATGGCGATCTGCGCCTCGGGCCGCGTGCTGCTGGGGCAGGGCAAGCGCCTCGGCATGGTCGATTTGCCGACGCCAGGCCAGGGCGGGCGTCCGCTGCAAAGCCAGGTGCTGGTCACGGTCGACGCCGCCGAGCGGCGCACCACGATCAGCGACGGTTGCGCCGACCGTGGCGGCAACTTCGTCTTCGGCACCGCCAACACCGCCAGCGACCAGCGCCCCATCGGCAGCTTTTACCAATACTCGCACCAGCACGGCTTGCGCCGGCTGGCGCTGCCGGTCGTGGTCCGCGCCGGCGGCATCGCCTTCAGCACCGACGGCCGCCGCATGTTCTTCGCCGACAGCGCCGGCGGCAACATCATGCAATGTGATTACGATGCCGAGCGGGCCAAGGTCGCTGGCGTGAAAACGTTTGCAAGCGTGGCTGGTGAGGGAGGCCGCGTGGGCGCGGGCGCGGCCGTCGTGGACAGCGTCGACCGTTTGTGGAGCGTGCAGGGCGGCGCCTTGGTGCAATATGGCCAACAGGGCCAGGCGCTGCGGCACATTGGCTTGGCGCGCGAGGCGGCCGCCAGCGTGGCCTTCGGCGGCGAGGGGCTGCGCCAGTTGTTGGTGCTGGGCGTCAGCGGCGGCCTGTACGGCTTGCCGCCCGACGTTGGCGGCAATGGCGGCAACGGCGGCGTTGGTGGAAGCGGTTTTAGCGGGGGCGCCGCGCGGACGGCGTCGCGCGGCGTGGCCGACACTCCGTTCGACGACGGCGGCGCGGGCCGCTTCGCCGTGCTGCAAGGACCTCCGATCGGTGATTGACGCTGGACCAGCCCGCCATTATGATGGGCGACCATAATAATCACCCCTATGACTGATTCTCGCTCAGATCGCTTTGTTCGTTCCCACCTGAAAACCCGCCATCTGGTCTTGCTGGTCGAACTGGGCCGCCACGGCTCCATCGCACACGCGGCGCAAGCCGCCAACCTGACTCAACCCGGTGCGTCCAAATTGCTGGGCGAGCTTGAACACGCGCTCGGCGTCCAATTGTTCGAGCGCCTCTCGCGCGGCGTCTCGCCGACCTGGTACGGAAAAGTGCTGATCCGGCGCGCCGGCGCGGCGTTGGCCGAGATGGACGCGGCCCACCAGGAAGTGATGGAGCTGCTGTCCGGCCTGCGCGGAAGAGTTGGCATCGGCACCGTGCTGGCGCCGGCCACGGGCCTGGTGCCGAAAGCGATCAACCTGCTCAAGTCGCGCCATGCGCGCGTGCATGTCGCGGTCAAGATGTCGACCAGTAAAGTGCTGGTCGAGCGGCTGCGCAGCGGCGAGCTCGATCTGGTGGTCGGGCGCATCCTCGACACGGCCGCCGCCGACGAACTCAATTTCGAACCGCTGACCGACGAACCGCACCTGCTGATCGCGCGCAGCGGCCATCCGCTGGCCGGGCGCACCGACTTGCAGCTGGAAGAGCTGATGCACCAGTGCTGGGTGCTGCCGCCAGCCGGCAGCATCCTGCGCGACCGCCTGACGGCATTGTTTTTATCGCATGGCCTGGAGCAGCCCGGCGAGACGGTGGAGACCCAGGATCTGCCGGTCATCGCCAGTCTGCTGATGAGCAGCGACATGGTGGTGGCGCTGCCGGCCGACGCCGTGCAAGCGTATTTGCAGGCCGGTTTGATGACGGTATTGCCATTCGATCTGGGTGTCAGCATGGACTCGTTCGGTATCGTCACGCGCAAACGGCACCAGTTGTCACCTGGCGCCGATGCAATGTTGTTGGCTTTGCGCGACGCCGCCGCCAGCATGTACCCGCACTCTCGCTCCACAAGTTAATACTGTTTCTATAGCTGTTGTACGTCTGATATACGATCTTGATATGGACAAGATGCAATAAGCTATTGGCTTCCCGACTAGTGTTTCGCTAGCATCCCGGTTATCCGTCCGCTCTGTATCAGAGACGGAACTAATACAAACACTGGAGATGCACATGAAGCACAAGAAAATCAGCTGGCTCATCGCCACGCTCT
>DASVTJ010000667.1:0-3549 GCA_036387635.1 Duganella sp. | reverse complement strand
ACCAGCGTGTAGCCTTCGCCGATCGAGTGGATCGACGCCGATTGCAGGCCGCCGCCGCCGCCGTTGACCGACATCGACGAGGTGGTGAAGCCTTGCATCGACGGCAGCGTGGCGATCAGGTCGGCCACGCTGGCCGCGCCGCTCTGTTCGATCTGCGCCTTCGTCAGCGTTTGCACCGGCAGCGCGCCCTCGGCGGTGATGCGCTTGATGCTCGAGCCGGTGATTTCCACGCGCTGCACCGGCGTGTCGGCGCTTTGCGCCATGGCCGATTGCATGCCCAACGCCAGGCCGCCGGCGCAGATGAGACGTACCGATCGTGACAAGACTGTTTCAACCATCATTGTTTAGCTCCCAATTTAAAACGCTACGCACGGGTGTCGTGAATTTATTGTTGTCGGCGCTGCCACCGCCGCTGAAAACAAGCTGAGCGTTGTTTTCATTGCTCCATCAAATCACCCGGCGTTCATCGCTGTCAATATGCAAGCATCAACAGAGATAGCTCGATGTCATCACGTTAAAGGGTCGCCGCGCGCGCCAGAATCGCCCGCGAAAACGCGCTCATTTGGTGCGCTGGTGAAAACGCCGCATCGACAAAACCGCATCTGGCACATAACGGTGGCGTATCGCCGGTCTTGGCTGAATGAAAGTGCGCGATATGTGTGCGGTGGTGTGCAAAATTAAGCATGAGGGATCTGCATTAATTGTCATGCGGCGTTACATCCACGCCACAGCGCGCGCGGTATGAACGCCAACGCGAACGCCGACGCTGACGCCAACGCATGAAAAACCCGGACGCGCCATGATGGCGGGTCCGGGTTGGTGTGAAGAAGTTGCGTTTAGAAGGTGTAGCTGCCGCGCAGGTAGATGGCGCGGCCGACGGCGTCGGTGTAGCGCGGGTCGTACCCTTTTTGGAACAGCGTGCCCTGGTTGGAGAACGGCGGCTCCTTGTCGAGCAGGTTTTTCACGCCGGCGGTCAGGCTCACGCCCTTGATGCCGGTGTACGTGGCCGACAGGTTCCACAGGCTGTACGACGGCACCTCGTTGAGGAACTCGTCGGCGATGTCGAGGTTCTGGTCGGTGTAGCCTGACTTAAACGACTGCGCCAGCGTCGCGGCCCACACGCCCTGGCGCCAGTTCAGCGCGGCGTTATGCTTCCAGCGGAACACCGGATTGTTGGCGGCATAGCGGCCGACGTTCTGGGTGTACGGTCCGCCGCGCTCGTCCTGGTACTCATACTTGTGGACGTAGGTGCCGTCGACGGTCAAGGTGAAGCTGCCGTACGCGGTGTTACCCGAGCGCAGCGTCAGGCTGGCGTCGATGCCGTCGGTGTTGACCTTGCCCAGGTTTTCCTTCAAGTCCAGGATCGCGTACGGCGAGCCGTCCGGGTTGCGCAGGAAGCGCTCCTGGTACTTGGCGTAATTGCCGTAGATGGCTTCTTCCGGCAGCGCGTTGATCTTGTCCTTGAGCTTGATGTTCCAGTAGTCGACCGACAAGGTCGCTTGCGGGATCGGCTCGATCACCACGCCGAAGGCGAAGGTCTTCGATTTTTCCGGGCTCAGGTCCTGGTTGCCGCCCTGCAGTTTGTACTGTTGCAGGTCGCAATCGCGCAGCGGATTGGCGATCGGGTTGGTCGACAGAACGCCGCCCGGGCACAGCACCGGATCGTTGTACGAGTTGTTGGTGTCGTTCTTCGATTGCGGCGCGTTTTTCTCGAACAGGGTCGGGGCGCGGAAGCCGGTCGAGGCCGAACCGCGCAGCACGATTTGCTTGGTCGGCTGATAGCGCAGGCCCAGTTTCGGGTTGGTGGTGTTGCCGACGTCGCTGTAGTCATCGAAACGGGCGGCCAGCTGCACCTCCAGGTCCTGGATCAGCGGCAGGTTGACTTCGCCGAACACGGCCTTGATGGTGCGCGCGCCGTCGGTCGACTGCGAACCCGACAGGCCGGAACTGGTCGCCTGGCCGGCGATGTCGCGGTTGACTTCGAAGTCGGCCTCTTCGCGGCGCAGCTCGCCGCCGATGGCCACCGCCAGTTTGCCGCCCGGCAGGTCCATCAGCTCGCGGCTGGCCTTGACGTCGATGCCGGTGTTGCGGCTCTTGCCCTTCTGGACCTGGCCGCGCAGCGCGGTGCTGTCGAGGTAGGCCTTGCCGGCGGCGTCCTGCTTGCCGAACGGGTTAAGGATGCCGTTGCGTACGCCGGCGGCGAAGCTTTCGTCGCGCACATAGCCGCCGGTGAAGTATTCGGACGAACGGCTTTCCGACAGGTTGAAGCCGGTCTTGTAGTCCCAGCCGCCCAGCAGGCCTTCGACCGAGAACACCAGGCGGTCCGCCGCGCCCTTGGAATTGATTTCACGCTGGCCCGCTTCGGTCGGACGCCAGTTGACCGACAGCGGTTGGCCGGACAGGCCCGGCATGGCCGGCACGCCGCCCGAGTTGCCCGGATAGTATTTGCTGGTGGTCGGCAGCAGCAGGCCGGTCTGCGGTGGCGGCGCGGTGTGCGAGACGACATCGTTTTCCGAATGCAGGTACTCGATCGAGGCCAGGTGGTCGTTGTTGAGCTTGAAGGTGGCCTTGCCGAAGAAGGCGGTTTGCTTTTGCTCGGGCAGGTTGTCGATCTGGCGCGTGTAATCCTGGCGGCAGGTGCCGTTGCTGGCGCGCGGCACCGACAGCGGCGCGTCGCAGCCGGTGGCGAAGCCGGGGTTGCCGGTGGCGCTAGAACCCGGGTCGAAATAGTTGCCCGGGAAGGTGGTGCCGGACGTCAAGTCCAGGCCGCGCTCCGGAATCACGCCGGTTTTCGAGAACTCGCGCTGCTGCGAGGTCAGGATGTCGATCTTGTGGTGGTCGAACACGCCGAAGACGTTGAAGCCGTCTTTTTCCAGGTCGCCGAAGCCGCTGGAGATGTTGACGCGTTTTTCGTCGGCGCCCGGCGCGCGCGGCAGCACCGCCTCGGCGGTGATGGTGGTGGCGTTGACCGAACGTTTGGTGATGAAGTTGATGACGCCGCCGATGGCGTCGGTGCCGTAGATGGCCGAGGCGCCGTCGCGCAGCACTTCGACGCGCTCGAGGGCCGAGACCGGGATGATGTTGAGGTCGACGGTGGCGCCGTCGTACGGATGGTTGGCGATGCGCCGACCGTTGAGCAGCACCAGCGTCTTGTCGCCGCCCAGGCCGCGCAAGTCGGCGCTGGCGGCGCCGCCGGTCGGCAGGCCGCTGCTGTTGCCGCCGACGACGTTGCCGGCGCCAAAGCTCGAGCTGTTCGACGGGATGCGGTCGAGCACTTCCTGCGCGGTCGTCAAGCCTTGCTTGACGAAGTCGTCGGCCCTGAACACGGTCAGCGGGTTGGCCGTTTCCGACACCAGCCGCTTGATCGACGAGCCGGTCACTTCGACGCGCTGCATCGGTTGATCGGTCGCTTGCGCCAGCGCTTGCTCCAGCGGCGCCATCAGCCCCAGGCCCAGCAGACCACCGGCGCACACCAGGCGCACCGAACGTGCCAATACTGTTTCAACCATCATTGTTTTGTTCTCCCATGTCTTGTCTCGATGACCACCT
>DASVTJ010000666.1:0-5384 GCA_036387635.1 Duganella sp. | reverse complement strand
CGCGATCAGCACGTCCTTCAAACGGCGCACCTCTTCGGGCGACATCGCGCCCAGCGCGCCGCGCCGCTGTTCGGGTATATGGTCCAACCGCTGCGGGTCGGCGTTGAAAACAAAATGTTCGAAGATCGCCCGCCATGCCGTCAGCACCTGCGGTTCCAGGTCCCTCATGTTCAGCAGGCAGTGCATCAGCGCGTTCGACGGCGACATGCCACGGTCATCGGCGTTGTGCGAACCACCCCACCAGTAATTGACGAGGACATTCAGGTGCCCGATCGATTCGACCTGGTGCCACCAGATGGCCGGAATGTAGATCGCATCGCCCGGTTCCAGCTCCGCCACCTGCGCCGCCGCCAGCGCGTCGCGAAAGCGCGGGTACTTGTCGAAGTCCGGCTGCGCGCGCGAGGCCATGCTGATCGGCGCGCCGGCCGGCGTGTGGTCGAGCGGGCCGACGTACAGGTTGCCGACCTGCTCGGGCGGGAACAAGGTGAAGCGCCGCCGGCCACTGACGCAGGCCGCGATATTGTGCGCCTCGTCGAAATGGGCCGGCACCGTGATGTGGTTGCCCAGCCAAATGCGCGGCTGCACGTCGGCACCCAGCAACGGCAGCCGATTCTCCGGCAAAAAGCCGGGCAGGCATTCGGCGATGACCGCGCTTTGCGCCGCCAGCGCCGGCGCGCGCGCGCCGGCCGGCAGATAGCGCATCAGTTGATCGATGATGCCCGACATCGGCAGCCGGTTGCGCACGAAGCTGAACGCGCTGACATCGTCGCTGTAGGTCACCAGGCCTTGCGCGGCCGGCGGCGTCATGATGGCGTTTACGTCGGCGCCGCTGTCGAACGATTTGAGATAATCGGCCACCGCCTCGGACGAGCGCAGCGCGTGCGCGACGACCGGCCACTCGCGCACCACGCCCCGCATGACGGCGGGCCGGTGCAGCGGCAGGATTTGCTCATGGAAGACGCGGGCGTCGACATCGCGCCACTCTGGGATCGGTTGCGGGGTTGGGTGCATCGGCTCAGTATATCGGTATCGAACTCTCCGTATCGAACCCGCGTCCGCCCCATGCAGGCGGCGAACGCGGACTCGATCTTGAGGTCGGATCAGCTTAGTATTTGACGCGCATCGTCAGGAAGAACTGGCGGCCGTTCTTGTAGACCGAACGTGGCTGGTCCTCGTTCAGCGCGTAGTACTTCAGCTTCGGATCGTTCAGGTTGCGCATGTCGAGCGAGAAGCCGATCTTCTCGTTGAACTTGTAACCCAGCGACGCGTTCAGGTAACCCATGCCGACCTGGTTGAACTCCGTGCCGCGATCGAGGCCGACATAGGAATCCGAACGGTAGCTGTACGTCAGGCGCGCGTTGAAACGCTCGTCCTCGTAGAATGCGCTGGCGTTGTAGGTGCGTTTGGACGAACCAAGCACCTTGGCGCCACTGCTGTCGCTGGCATCGGTGAAGGTGGCGTTGCCGTCGATGCCGAAGTAGCCGAACAGCGGCTGCTGGTAAGACAGCTCGATGCCCTTGACCTTGCCCTTACTGTTGATCGGCGACGTGATCAAGTACTGCGCGTCGAAGCCTTCGGGATCGGTGACCTTGGTCGCCTCGGTGTAGGTGCGGTAGGTGCCCACACGCGTGCCCTGGCCGATGTAATTGGTCAGCTGCATGTAGTAGACACTGGCCGATACCAGCGAGCGCGGAGCGAAGTAGTACTCCAGCGAGGCGTCGAAATTGTTCGACGTGATCGGCTTCAGATCCGGGTTGCCGCCGGAGCCGGAACCGATGCCGCCCTTGGCCGGCGGTGGCGTCAACGTGAAGGTGCCGACCAGCGACGAGAAGTCCGGCCGCGTCATGGTGCGCGACAGCGCGAAGCGGGCCACCAGATCCTTGTTCAGGTCCAGACGCAGGTTGGCGCTAGGCAGATAGTCGTGGTACGTATGTTCGACGGTGGTCGGCTTGAAGATGCCGAACGCCGACGTGTACACCACGCCCGGCTGGCCAAGTGGCGTATCGCCCGGCATGCCGACATTGCTGACGGCGCGCTCCTTGGTCTGCACATAGCGCACGCCGACGTTGCCGCTCCAGCCGTCGCCTTCGACGTTACCCTGCACGTAGGCGGCGCGGTTCTTCTCGGCCAGGTTGAACTCATTGCCGAAGTCTTCGCGCGTGCCGTCGGTGGCGCGGTTGGCGTACAACTTGGAAAACGCCGCCAGCTGCTCGGCGGTGTAACGGAATATCGCGCGCGGGAAATTGCCACCCAGGCCGCTGGCGTAATTGGATGGATACGACCCGGCGGCGGCCGGCCAGTTGGCCGGGTTGTACGGCGAGCTGGCGCCGTTGATGCAGCTGTACTGGGTCGCCAGCGGCGCCGCCCAGAAGAATCCAGGGCCGCCGGCGGCGTCGGTGCGGGTCGAGCAGGTCGGTCCCTGGCCGACCACGTTGTCCGAATAACGGTCGTGGTCCGCGCCGCGTACGCCAAACTTGATCAGCTTGAGCGGACCGGCTTCGAGCTGAAAGTCGCCGTCCAGTTGCAGCCATTTTTCCTTGTCGGTGACGCTGACGTTCTGGTCGCCGAACATCCAGCTGAAGCCACTGGTGGCGTCGGTGCCGGGCGTGGCGGCCGGATTGTTATTGAACGAGAAGTCGGCCGCCGTGCCGGTGCCGTTCAATTTGTAGGACGCGCCGGTGCCGGTGGCACCGTTCCACGCGATGACGTCCTGGGTCGGCGTCTTGCCCTCGCCTTTCGAGGTGCCGGCCTTGCCGTACAAGGTCAGGTTTTCGGCGGCGCGCCATTTGCCATCGAGCGCGATGAACTTCGCCGTCGCCTCGGCGCCGGGGCGCGAGATCTGGTCGTACTCGTTATAGTTGGTGCCGGCCACGGGGGCGAAGTTCGCGCTGGTGAGCGTCTTGACGCCGTTCTGGGTTTTGACCACATAGCCGGGCAGCGGCGCCTGGCCGTTACCCTGGTTGATGATGGCGCCGCCGTTGAGCAGATAGTTATCGTTGGTGTTGGAGGCCTTCAACGTCGAGCTGAAACCGGTCAGGTCGAAGTTCAGGTCGCGGCTCGGCTTGAATTGCAGGTCGATCAAACCGCCCTGTCGCTTGCGCTCCTGCTGGAACAGCGAGGCGCCGAGGAAGCCCGGATAGTAGGCGTTGGCCAGGTCGGGATTGGCGATCGCCATCGGGCTGTTGGCCAGGATTTTATCGTAAGACAGCGCTTCCTGGCCGTCGCGGCGCAGGTGGCGTTCTTCCGAAAACACTTGCAACAGGGCGCCGAAGGTCTTCTGCTCGTTCTTCCAGTTCAACAAGGCGCTGAACTGCGGATCGGTCTTTTTCGGCAGATCGGCGTACACCGCGCCCAGCGACACTTCGCCGGTAAAGTTCTCCTTGAATTCCAGCGGCTTGCGGCTGATGATGTCGACCGAGCCGGCCACGCCGCCCTCGACCAAGCTCGCTTCGGAGCTCTTGTGCACCACCACCGAACCGACCAGCTCCGACGGCACCAGCGTGTAGCTGACGCTGCGGCCAACTTGCGTGGTCTGGTTCAGGATGAACCAGTCGCCGGACGCGACGTTATGGCCGTTGAACAAGGTTTGGGTCAGGTTGGGATTGGTGCCGCGCATCGACACGCGGTCGTTCTCGTCGAAACCGCCTTCGCTGGCGCCCGCGTTGCTGACGTTGACGCCGGGGACGCGCTGCAGCGAGTCGGCGACGTTTTTATCGGGCATTTTGCCGATGTCTTCGGCCGTGATCACCTCCAGGTGCGACTCGGCGTTTTTCTTTTGATTTAGCGACTGCTGCAGGGCCGCACGGATGCCCTGCACCTGGACGGTCTGCATCTCCTCGCCGTCCTTCTTGCTCGACGCAGCCGCCGCTTGTTGCGATTGCGCCTGTGCCTGTACTGGCGCCGAATACGACATGCCCAGCACCATCAGACCGACCGCGGCCGCGATCGGCGTCAATTGTTGCACCGCGCCGCGTGGCATGTTCGTCTTCCCTGGCAGATTCTCTTTCATGTACTCCCCCTTGATTGCGGCCTGTTTTTATTTGTTAGGCCCATGCTGTTTTATATCGATCAGTTCCCAGTTCATCGCCGCCGCGATGCCTTGCAGATCCCTTTTTTACAACCTTAGACAAAACCAATTCAACGCCAATATACCGTAGAGCCAATACCAGAACACTACCAATTGCCATATATTTTTTCTATGTTGTGCAAAGTACACAAGTCGACGCGGGGAACAAACGAGACAACGGCGCCATCGATGCAATGATCGATGGCGCCGCAGTGGAGTCAGGCCAGGGGGGTACCGGCGGGGGTGGTCAGGCGGAGTATCGGATCAAGCGGCGGCGGCCACCGCGCCAAAGATGAGCGACTGGTGCGCGGACACGCCGGCCAGCGTGCCGTCGGCGGCGGCCAGCGCCACGTTGCCGGCCATGCGCGCGGCATCGCCGCAGACGTAGACGCCGGCGACGCTGGTCGCCTTCATCGCATCGGTGCGCACGAACATGCCCATCGGCCCCTGCTCCATCCCGCACCCAAGCTGCTCGGCGAGCGGACTGCCGCTGTGGATGCGGCTAACGACGAACAGGCCGGCCATCGCCAGCGCGCGGCCATCGCGCAGTTCCACCGTCGCGTGGCCGGTGATCGCTTTGACCGGCGTGCGCTCGATCGCCACGCCGCGTTGTTCGAGCGACGCCAGTTGCGCGGCATCCGGCTCGAACGCGCCGTTGAGGATCAGCGTGACCTGTCCCCAATCGGGCAGCATCAGCGCGTGATGCATGGACAGCGGTCCGGTGGCCAGCACGCCAATTGCCCCTTCCATCAATTCATAACCGTGGCAGTACGGACAATGGAACACGCTGCTGCCCCAGCGCTCGGCCAGGCCGGCGATCGGTGGCAGCTCGTCGACCACGCCGGTGGCCAGCACCAGCCGCTGCGCGTTGTAGGCGCTGCCGTCCTGCAGCGTCACGCGGAATCCGTCCCCGAGGCGCGTGGCCTGCGCGGCCGTGCCTTCCAGCCAGCGCACGGTCGGATACTTCATCACCTGGGCGCGGCCGTCGGCGGCGATGGCCGCAGCCTCGCGCCCGTCGTGGCCGAGAAAGCCATGCGAGTGCCGGGCGTAGCGATTGCGGCGCTGACCGGCGTCGATCACCAGCACGCGGCGGCGCGCGCGCGCCAGCTGCATCGCGGCGGACAAGCCGGCGTAGCTGCCGCCGACGACGATGACGTCGAATTCAATGCTCGGATGTGGGATGGGCATGGGAGGCTCCTTTGTGATTGGCGTATTCGCGATTGAAGCGGGCCGACAAATCGGCCAGCGTGACATCCTTGAAACGTTCGATCAGCAAAGCCTCGGCTTCATCGAAGGCGCTGGAGAGCGCGTCGTTGAC
>DASVTJ010000665.1:0-1649 GCA_036387635.1 Duganella sp. | reverse complement strand
CCGCTGCTCAAGCAACTGGCGTTCGGTGAACGTTTTCGGCTGCTGTTCAACATCTGGGCGGTGCTGTTCGGCGGATTCTATTACATAGCCAAAGGCATGTGGCGCAAGGCGATCGTGATGACGCTGATCGGCGTGTGCGCGGCGGCTAATTGACCTGGTGTCGCCGAATAGCGATTCGGGCGCATTCAGGTTTGCGTTGAACGGCGCGATGGCGGCGTGGTTCAGCATCCAGGCCAATGTCAGCTACTACAAAAAAGTCGTCCTGGGCGACAACGGCTGGTGGTAACCAAGGGTCAGGTCCACCTTTTCTACACCTGCCGCGACGTCCATTTAGATCGGCAGGAGCATCACCAACTTCAAATCCTGCCGCTTTGCCAGATGCAGCGTAACCTGATTGAAGCTCAGCGCCTGCCCCGCCGGCAGCTGGAAGCGGCGCAGCCCGCCTTCCCTGCCGACCACATCCTGCAGACGCCACAGCGCGCGGAACTCGGCGCTGTCGCGCGCCACATCGCCGATCAGTTCGCGCAACGCTGGATCATCGGCGTGTTGGCCGACGTCGGCACGAAACTCCGCCACCAGCCGACGCGCGCGCTCCGGCCAATCGACGATCAGCGCCCGCGCCGCAGCCGACTGGAACATGAAGCGTAACAAGTTCGGCGCTGCCGCACCGGCTGGCGCCAGCCAATCCGCAAACAAGGCAGCCGCAGCGCCGTTCCACGCCACCGCATCCCATTGCCGGTCGAGCACATAGGCCGGCACCGCCACCACCGCTACGATCGCGTCGAGCGCATCGTCGGCTGGTGCGTCGTCCACCTCGCGCTGCGGATCAATCCGCGCGGCCAAGCTGAATAAATAAGCGCGCTCGGCCGCTCGCAGCCGCAGCACCTCGGCCAGCCGCGCCAGCATCTTCCCCGACGCCGACACCGGCCTGCCCTGCTCCAGCCACGTCAGCCACGTCGGGCTCACCTCGCACAGCTGCGCCAGCTCCTCGCGCCGCAGGCCCGGCGTGCGCCGCCGCCCACCACTGGCCAGCCCGACGCTCGTCGGCGTAGTGCGCTCGCGATGCGCGCGAATGAAGTCGCCTAACTTGTTGTGCATGGTGGTTTCCATACCAGGATAAGTTCTTGTCTTGTTACAGGATATAAACCCGCCTATTCTGCCCTGACCCGCTCATTTCAGGAGAATATAAAATGCAACAGCAAGCCGTCGTCGCCAGCCAGTTCGGCCCAGCCGCCAGCGCCTATCTGACCAGCGCCGTTCATTCCCAGGGTGCCGATCTGACGACACTGCGCGAACTGGCCGCCAGCCTGAATAAGCCGAAGGTGCTCGACCTGGGATGCGGCGCCGGCCATGCCAGCTTCGCGGTCGCGCCGGTGGCCGGCTCGGTCACCGCGTTCGACCTGTCGCCCGAAATGCTGGCCGTGGTCAGCGGCGCCGCCCAGCAGCGCGCGCTGCACAACGTCGTCACCGAACAAGGCAACGTCGCCAGCCTGCCGTTCGTCGACGCCGCCTTCGACATGGTGGTCACGCGCTTCTCGGCGCACCACTGGCGCGACGTGCCAGCCGCGCTGCGCGAAGTCAAACGCGTGCTCGATCCAGACGGCCTGCTGATCGTTATCGACATCACCGCGCCGGAAGTGCCGCTGCAC
>DASVTJ010000664.1:0-3014 GCA_036387635.1 Duganella sp. | reverse complement strand
CTGGCCGACCGCGAGCGCTATCTGAACGCGCGCTCCACCCTCACCACGTTGCTGCGCCTGGGCGTGGTCCCGATCATCAACGAGAACGATACCGTCGTCACCGACGAAATCAAGTTCGGCGACAACGACACGTTGGGCGCGCTGGTGGCCAATCTGATCGAGGCCGACGCGCTGATTATCCTCACCGACCAGCAAGGCTTGTTCAGCGCCGATCCGCGCAAGGACCCGGCGGCGGTGCTGATCCAGCAAGGCCGCGCGGGCGACCTGGCGCTGGAGGCGATGGCCGGCGGCGCCGGAAGTAGCCTGGGTCGCGGCGGCATGCTGACCAAGATCCTGGCGGCCAAGCGCGCCGCCAAATCGGGCGCGCACACGGTGATCGCCTACGGCCGCGAGGACAAGGTGCTGGAGCGCCTAGCCGGCGGTGAAGCCATCGGCACCGAGCTGGCCGCGCAGACCGGACATCTGACGGCGCGCAAGCAGTGGATGGCCGATCATTTGCACACGGCGGGGCAGGTGGTGCTCGACGCCGGCGCCGTGCAGAAGCTCACCGGCGAGGGCAAGTCGCTGCTGCCGATCGGCGTGATCGAGGTCAAGGGCGAGTTCGGGCGCGGCGCGGTGATCACGTGCGTCAACGACAGCGGCTTGCCGGTGGCGCGCGGGCTGTCGAACTACACCAGCGCCGAGACGCGCCGCATCATGCGCAAGCCGTCGAGCGAGATCGAATCGATCCTCGGCTTCGTCGAGGGGCGCGAGCTGATTCACCGCGATAACCTGGTGCTGGTCTGAATGAGCACGGTGGGGGCTCGTGGCGGATTACGGCATGCCGCCTAATCCGCCCGACGCGCCGCCAATTGTTCCAGGATCGCGTGCGCCGCTTGGACGCGCGCGGGGATCGGGTAGTTTTTGTTCGCCAGGATCACGACGCCGATTTTCTTCGCCGGCACGAACGCCGCGTAGGCGCCGAAGCGCGAGGTGGAGCCGGTCTTGTTGAACAACGTCGCCGTCTGCGGCGTCTGCGGCGGCGTCAGCTGCCGCGCCGGATTGGCTTGCGATAGCATGGTCTGGGAATTCCCCGCCAGCAGTTGTTGGAGCGTGACCGGATAGGGATACTGCTCCCAGCCCAGTCCCTGCACCATGCCGTCGATCTTGAAGTAGCCGACGTGCGTGCCTTCGACCGCGCGCCGCATCGGTGCTTCCAGCGTGCCCGGATCGATGTTCGCCTGGAGGTAGCGGATCATGTCGGCGCTGGATGAGCGGATGCCGTAGGCTTCATCCGCGAAGATGTCGGGGTTCACGCGGCCCGGTTTGTTCGCCTTGTCGTAGCCCCACGCGTAGTCGGACATCGCGCTTGCCGGCACGCGCACGTAGGTGTGCTTCAGTCCCAGCTTGGGCAGGATGCGGCTTTCCATCGCGCTCGCGAAATCGCTTCCAAGCGCCTTGGCGGCGACATGCCCGAACAGCCCGAGGCTGGGATTGGAATAGCGCCGTTGCGTGCCCGGCGCCGCATCCGCTTTCCAGTCCTGGAGGTAGGCGATCATGCCGTCGGCCGGCACCTCGTCGGGAAACTGCAGCGGCAGGCCGCCGGCGGTGTAGGTGCCGAGGTGGAGCAGGCTGGCCTTGTCGATCGCGCGGCCTTTCAGCTCGGGCATGTATTGGCCTGGATGGTCGTCCAGCGACAGCTTGCCGGTCGCCTGCGCGTAAGAGGCCAGCGTGGCGGTGAAGGTCTTGCTGATCGAGCCAAGCTCGAACAGCGTGTTTTCGCTGACCGGCGTGTTGTCCTCGCGCGATGCCAGGCCGTAGTTGAAGAAGCTGGCCTTGCCGTCGACAGTGACGGCGACCGCCACGCCCGGCAGATCGTATTCGGCGATAACGGGGCGCACCGCCTTATCGACAACGGCGCGGAGTTTGGCGCCGTCGTCGGCGGCATGGCCGGAGGACGCGGCGAAGCAGGTGGACAGCGCGGCCACTGTCAGGCCGGTGCGGAGTTTTGGCAGGATAATCAAGCGAATGCCTTTCTGAATAAATAGCGCGAAGCGGACCCGGAGCGTGCCGCCTAATCCCTCTACGAACCGTTGAGGCGACATATGCCGCCATTATGTGACATGTGTCGCATTGCGGTCAAGCTCTGGCCTTATCGGTCGCGCTCTGGGTGGGGCGGCGTGTTACAGCCCGTCCGGCATCGGTGTCTTTTCGCGGTAGTCGCACAGGTCTTGCTGGATGCAGTTCCAGCATTCCGGCTTGCGTGCTTTGCAAGTGTAGCGGCCGTGCAGGATCAGCCAGTGGTGCGCGTCCTGCAAGAACTCCTTCGGCACGAAGCGCAGCAGCTTTTGCTCGACGATGTCGACGTTCTTGCCCGGCGCCAGGCCGGTGCGGTTGGAGACGCGGAAGATGTGCGTGTCCACCGCCATCGTCGGCTCGCCGAAGGCGGTGTTGAGCACCACGTTGGCCGTCTTGCGGCCCACGCCGGGCAAGGCTTCGAGCGATTCACGATCGTGCGGCACTTCGCCGCCGTGCTGTTCGAGCAGGATCTTGCAGGTGGCGATGACGTTCTTCGCCTTGGTCTTGTACAAGCCGATGGTCTGGATGTAGGCCTTCAACTCCTCCTCGCCAAGTTCCAGAATCCTGGCCGGCGTGTTCGCCACCGGGTACAGCCTGCGCGTGGCCTTGTTGACGCCGACGTCGGTGGCCTGCGCCGACAGCAGCACGGCGATCAGCAGTTCGAAGGGCGTCGTGTATTCGAGTTCTGTTTTGGGACTGGGATTGGCGGCGCGGAAGCGCACGAACATTTCATAGCGTTTGGCGGGGTTCATGCAGGCGGATTTTCCTCGTCGGGCTTGGCGGCGGCGGCTTCGGAAGCGCGCGCGGCTTCTTCTTTCTTCAGGCGCGCGCGCTCCATCGCGGCGGCGATGATGGCGCGCTTGCGTTCCTTCTCGGCGGCGTCGGCGGCGGTGGCCGGATCGAGCGCTTCGACCGCGACCATCTTGGCGGCGGCCTTGGCGGCCAGGCGCGCGTCG
>DASVTJ010000663.1:0-10254 GCA_036387635.1 Duganella sp. | reverse complement strand
GGCGACGACCGGCTGCCATGGTGGTGGTGCGACGCGCTGTTCATGGCGCCGCCGGTGTGGGCCAAGATGTACAAGGCCACCGGCGAGCGTAAGTACCTCGACTACGTACACGATCAGTGGCGCAAGACCTACGAGCTGCTGTACGACAAGGAGGAGCATTTGTACGCGCGGGACGCCAGCTACATCGACAAGCGCGAGCCGAATGGGAAGAAGATTTTCTGGTCGCGCGGGGAAGGCTGGGTGCTCGGCGGCCTGGCGCGCACGCTGGATTACATTCCCGACGACGATCCGCAAAAGCCGTTCTACGTCCGGCAGCTGCGCGAGATGTCGGCCCGCCTGGCCGGGTTGCAGGGCAAGGACGGCTTGTGGCACGCCGGCTTGCTCGACCCGGGCACTTATCCGCTGCCCGAAATCTCCGGCTCCGCGCTGTTCGTGTACGGCATGGCGTATGGCGTCAACAACGGCTACCTGGACGCCAAGGTGTATCGTCCGGTGATCGAGCGGGCCTGGGCTGGTATCCTCAAACATGTCTACGCGGACGGCCGCCTTGGCGGCATCCAGCAGACCGGCGCCGAGCCGGCGTTTTACCGGCCGGCGTCGAGCTATAACTATGGCGTCGGCGGCTACCTGCTGGCCGCCGCCGAATTGAAAAAAATGGTCAACGGAGACAAATGATGACAAATCCAACCATCAGCCGTGCATTCCGGATGAAGCTCAAGCCGGCCACCGTTGACGAATACAAGCGCCGCCACGATGTGCTGTGGCCGGACTTGGCGGCGGCGCTGAAGGAGGCTGGCATCTACGACTATTCGATCTTCCTCGACGAGGAAACGCTGCACCTGTTCGCGGTGTTGAAACTGGCGTCGGACAACCGGATCGAAGCTCTGCCGGGCCAGCCGGTGATGCAGCGCTGGTGGGATTATATGGCCGACCTGATGGAGGTGGAGCCGGGTAATCGTCCCCGCGAATGGCCGTTGAAGCCGATGTTCTATTTCGCCTGAGTGAGAAGGCCGCGATCGCGCAGCCATTCCTCCGCGCGGCGCGGCCACAGCGACGACGTGCCCAGGCCTTCGCGCATGCCCATGCCGTGGCCACCGTGTTCGAACAGGTACATCTCGGCCGGTACCTTGGCCTTGGTCAGTGCCTGATAAAACAGGATGCTGTTTTCGACCGGGACGGCCTGGTCGGCCTGCGTGTGAATCAGCAGCGTGGGCGGAGTGGCCGGCGTGACCTGTTTTTCCAGCGACATCAACTCGAGGGCCTCGGCGGAGGGCGTGGCGCCCAGCAGCGCCTTGCGCGATCCGGCATGCACGGCAGGCTCGCGCATCGAGATGACGGGATACATCAGCATCAGAAAGTCGGGACGGCCGCTGACCGAGTCCATCGCCGCGCCGGTGCGGCCGGCCGGATTGTCGAACAGCGTGCCAGCGCTTGCCGCAAGGTGGCCGCCCGCCGAGCTGCCCATGACGCCGATGCGCGCCGGGTTCAGGTTGAATTCGGCCGCGCGCGAACGCAGCATGCGCACCGCGCGCAGCACGTCCTGCAGCGGCGCGGGGTGGCCGTATTCCTGCATCCGGTACTTGAGCACGAAGCTGGTCACGCCCAGGGTGCTAAGCCAGGTGGCATACTGGTCGCCTTCGCGCGCGGTCGACATGCGCACATAGCCACCGCCGGGGCAGATGATGACGGCAGTGCCGTTTGGATGGTCGACCGCCGGGCCGACCATGGTGAGCGTGGGTTCGCTGACGTTGGCGTTGTAGCCACCGCCGATTTTTTCCGGGCCGATGTCGGCTTTGGCACCTGGCACGCCCTCGGGCCACAATTGGATGACGTTCGGCGCGGCGTCGGCCAGGCTGGCGCTGACGCCGAGGATCAGGGTAATCAGGGTTTTTTTCATAGTCAAGAGAGTATCAGATGATGAATCGGATGGCATGTGCCGCACTGTTGTTGGTCTCCGCGCAGGCCGCGAGCGCGATGGATCTTTTCAATGGCCGCGATTTCAGCGGCTGGGAGCTCAAGACGTCGCCGGCGGCCGCTGTGGACAGCGTGTTCCGCATGCTGCCCGACGGCGTGATCGCCTCTACCGGTCAGCCGCCGGGTTTTCTGGCGACGCTGAACAACTACCGCAACTACAAGCTGCATGTCGAGTGGCGCTGGAGCGGCAAGCCTGGTAACGGCGGTATTCTGCTGCATATCAGCGACGGTCCGATGGATCGCGTTTGGCCCCCCAGTCTCCAGGTGCAGACCAAGAAGGGCAACGCCGGCGACCTGCTGCCGATGGCCGGCGCCAGTTTTGCTGAACCGCTTACCAGCGCGCAAGGCGCCGAGCCACGCATCAAGGCGCACACTGCGGCGGACAGCGAGTTGCCGGCCGGCGAATGGAACGTTTGCGACATCGTCAGCCGCGATGGCAACGTCGACGTCACGATCAATGGCGTGCCGCAGAACCGCGTGACCGCGAGCGTGCCTTCTTCCGGCCGCATCGGCTTCCAGCTTGAGGGCGCGCCGTACGAATTGCGCCTCGTGGGGCTGGTGGAGCTGGATTGAGTGCGGGGCGGCACGAGCCGCCACTAACGCTTCAACCACGCCTCCGGTACCGGCACGATGCAGATGTTCATGCTGCGGCCATCCTCCGACAGCATCGCCGACTGAATCTGGATACGCGTGCCATCGGCATTGAAGGTCGGGTGCGGATGGTCGGCCGCAGTGGTCTTGTGGCCGGTGGTGAGCATCGTCATCTCGCGCGTCTTGCGGTCGATCAGGTAGATGCTGCGGCTGAAGTCATCGCCTACGGCCCAGCGGCCATCCGACGAGCCGTGCACATGCCACAAGCCGCTGCCCGAAGGCGTCTGGCCGGCGATCGTCATCTCCCTGGTCCGCAGGTTGACGATGGCCAGCCCGCTCGGTTTTTCGCGCGTGCCGGTGATGCCCCATCCTTCATCCTGGCCCGGATTCGCGCCTTGCACGCCGGTGGCCGCCCCGCCTACGCCGCCGCCACCTTCGGCGATGGGACGGTGGCCCATGATCGCCATCGCCACTTCATCCTTCGAGATCACCGCTTCGTGCGTGACCCATTCGTACGGCGCCTCGGGATACAGCGGGCGCAGTTCGCTGCCGTCGGCCTTCACGGTCCAGGTGCGCTGCGGCGACTTGCCGCCGGTCTCCCAGCAGAACACGATCTCGCCCGGATTCCACAGGTTGGCCTGGATATGCCCGATCTGGAACGGCACCGATACCACATGCTTGACTTCCCCGGTCCGCACATTCATGCGCGCGATGCCGTTCGGGCCGGCGCCCATTTTGCGCGGACCGAACGCCGGTTCGATCTTCACGCCAGGCGCCAGGTGCTTGGCCGCTTCACCAGGCCCGGTGCGGAAGTAAGCCCATTCCTCGTCGGCGTCCAGCGCCATGTCGCCGCCGGCTTCCAGCTCCGGCGCCGTGGTGCCGCAAATGCGCTGATACGCGTCGGCGGATTTGAGCTTGCCGGCTTTGCTGTCGGCCAGCAGCGACGCCAGATCCACCTCGACGATTTGCAGGCGCTTGGCGTCGCCGTCCTTGCGCATGAAGTACAGCTTCATCGACTTGCGCGCCAGGTTCAGCATACCGACGTAACCACCCTCGGTGACCTGTACCAGATCGCCGGTGGCCTCGTTGACCGCCATCGCTTCGCCCTTGACCCGCGCAGAGCGGAACACGAGCCACTGGCCATCCGACGTCCATTGCGGATGCGTGGGATAGATCTTCGAATCGCCATGTGGTTTACTGGTCAGGAAGGTGAGCATGGTGCCGGTCACCGGGTCCTTGACGACTTTGCGTTCGGATGGAAATCGGGTGCCGATCTGCGCGTGTGCGCTGCTCGAGAGGATGAGGGCTGCGCAAATCAGGATCTTGGTAATCATCGGTGGCTCAAAACAGGTTGAAAGGTTACGATTGTCTGCTCATACCGATGCAGACATTGCTCATATTTCTGATTCTTTAAGCTCAAAGCACAAGGCCGGAAAAATCCTCGCATAGAATTGGCGCCATGAACAGATACCTCGCTTTCATCCTGAATTTGTGCTGCGTCGCAGCAGTGGCGGCATCTTCCGCCGCCTCGGCGCAGACGGCGCCGCCCGCCGTTAATACCGACCCGCGCAACGCGCAGGTGGTGCTGCCCGAACCTGCCAATCCGAATTTGCCATCGCTGATACTGATCGGCGATTCCACCGTCCGCAATGGCAAGGACGACGGCCAGGGCAAAGGCGCGGCCGGTCAATGGGGCTGGGGGCACCCGCTGGCCACCATGTTCGACACCGCCAGGATCAATGTCGTCAACCGCGCCATCGGTGGTCTGAGTAGTCGCACCTACCTGACCACCAAGCACTGGCAGCGCACCCTGGCGCTGGTCAAGGCGGGGGACGTGGTGCTGATCCAGTTCGGCCACAACGACGCCGGCCCGGTCAACGACAACGTTCGCGCGCGCGGCACCATCAAGGGTATCGGCGACGAGGTGCAGGAGATCGACAACCTGATGACCGGTGAGCGAGAAGTGGTGCATTCGTATGGCTGGTATCTGCGCACCTTCGTGGCCGACATCAAGGCGCGTGGCGCCACCGCCGTGATTTGCTCGCCGGTGCCACGCAAGGCCTGGGGCGAAGATGGCAAAATCCGGCGCAGCCAGAGCGAGTACGCCGGCTGGGCAGGGCAGGTCGCCAGCCAGCAGAAAGTTGGCTTCATCGATCTGAATGCGATGATCGCGCGCCAATACGACGCGATGGGCCGCGACGCGGTCATGCAGCTGTTCCCGCTGGTGACGCCGGACGAAAATACGCACACCAACCTGGCGGGCGCGGAACTGAACGCCCGCACCGTGGTGGCCGGACTGAAAGCACTGCGTACGCCGGTGGTGATGACCGCGCTGAACGCCGCCGGCCAGGCCGTTCCGGCCGCCGAGGACGATCGTCCGGTGATCGACGCCAGCAAGGTGGCCGACGAGAAGCCGAGCGACCCCGCGCTACCCAGCCTTTTCCTCGTCGGCGATTCGACCGTCAAAAGCGGCGGCGCCAACGGCGCGATCGGCTGGGGCGAGCGCCTGGCGCCGCACTTCGATACCGCCAAGATCAACGTCGTCAACCACGCCATCGGTGGCCGTAGCAGCCGCACCTTTTTCACCGAGGGCCGCTGGGACAAGGTGCTCGCGCAGCTGAAGGCCGGCGACATCGTGGCGATCCAGTTTGGCCATAACGACGGCGCCCGCATCGGCGATCCGGCCGGTAAGAATCGCGGTTCGGCGCCCGGCACCGGCCCGGAGACGGTGGAAGACACGCGGCCCGACGGCGCCAAGGAGCAGGTTCACACCTTCGGCTGGTACATGGCGCGCTATGTCGCCGACGCCAGGGCCAAGGGCGCCACCGTGATCCTGCTGTCGCCGGTGCCGCATCGCGACGTGTGGGAGCAAGGCCGCGACTTCGCCAATTACGCCCAGTGGGACGAGGAAGTCGCGCGTAAAAGCGGCGCGCTGTTCGCGGATTTGACGATGGTCGTCAGCGACGGCTACCGCAAGGCCGGAATCGATGCGGTCAACGGCTACTTCTCCGACGCCCGCACCCACACCAATGAAGCCGGCGCCCGGTTCAACGCGGCGCGCGTTGTCGATGCCTTCAACACCCTGCCAGGCAAACCGCTGGCGCCGTATTTAAAAACTAAGCTAATACACTAAGCCAAAACACTAACAACGACGAGACACATCACATGAGAGCAAAGCTTCTGCTGAAAAAAACGGCCATCGCCGCCGTGCTGCTGCCGCTGGCGTTCCAGGCGCTGGCCGAGACCAAGCCGGCCAACGATATGACGGCGCCGCTGCACCTGATGAAGGGGGATTATCCGACGCCGTACGGCACTCCATCGATCGACGATGTGTCGAAGGTGTTGGACCGGGTGTTCACGTATCTGGACGCGTCCACGCCGGCACAGGCGATCAACGCCAAGACCAAAAAACAGATCACCGATTTCAGCAAGATGGATGACGACACCGTCCTGGCGCCGGGCGATTTTCGCCTGACCAGCTACGAGTGGGGCGTGACGTACGCGGGCATGCTGGCGGCGGGCGGCGCCACCGGGGACAAGCGTTACAAGGATTACGTGAACAAGCGTCTGACGCTATTGGCCAACATGGCGCCGGCGACGCTGGCGCGCATCAAGGCCAACCCGCAAAGCAAATCGCCGGTGCTGCGCATGCTCGATCCGCACGCGCTCGATGATATCGGCGCGGTGTGCGCGGCGATCGTCAAGGCCAAGCAGGATGGATTGCAGGCCGACGTCAAGCCGCTGCTGGACAGCTGCATCAGCTTTATCCGCACCAAGGAACACCGTTTGAAAGACGGCACGCTTGGCCGCGTGCGGCCGCAGGTCGATACGCTGTGGCTAGATGATCTGTTCATGGCCGTGCCGGCGCTGGCGCAGTTGGGCAAGCTGACCGGCGACGCCAGCTACTATGACGACGCCGTCAAACAGGTGGAGCAGTTCTCCAAGCGGATGTTCAATGAGCGCAAGGGCATTTACATGCACGGCTGGGTGCAGGGCATGGACGTGCACCCGGAGTTCCATTGGGCGCGCGCCAATGGCTGGGCGGTGATGACGCTGGTGGAACTGCTCGATGTGCTGCCGCAGAATCATCCCGGCTATCAGATGGTGCTGAAGCAGCTGCGCGCGCACGTCAAGGGCCTGGCGTCGTATCAGGATGGTACAGGCTTGTGGCATCAACTGTTGGACCGCAACGATACCTATCTGGAGACGTCGGCCACGGCGATCTATGCCTACTCGATGGCGCGCGCGATCAACAAGGGTTACATTGACAAGATGGCGTACGCGCCGGCCGTCATGCTGGCCTGGAACGCGGTCGCCACCAAGGTTAATGCGAAGGGACAGGTGGAGGGCGTTTGCGTGGGCACCGGGATGGGCTTCGATCCGGCCTTCTATGCTTATCGCCCGGTGAACGTGTATGCGGCCCATGGCTACGGGCCGGTGCTGCTGGCGGGCGCGGAGATTATCACCATGCTCAAGACGAACAAGTTCGAGATCAACGACAGTTCGTTGCAGCTGCTGGTGAAATAAAGGTGATATGTCCGTGGCGTGCCACGGACATCATCAGGTCAACGTGATTTGTTAATCTCTGCGACCAGCTGCTCGGGGACGGCGATGACCGTGCCGTGACGCAGGCGCTGCGGCGTGCCTTCGTCGGGGAAGCGCATCTTCGCAGTGACGTCTTCCCAGTGCTCCAGGTCGCGCGAGCGCATGGCGCCGTAATGCTTGGTGGTGTAGGCGTCGTAGTAGAGGATGACGTCTTCACCAATCTGCAGCGCGGTCGGCCCCTCGACCCACAGGCCCGGTGGCGTGATCGGCGCGCTTAGTTTTTCGAACGGGCCGCGCAGGTCCGGCGCCGCCGCGATCTGCAAATACTTCTTCGGCGGGTTGCGCGTTTCATCCTTGACCATCAGGTAGTTCTTGCCGTTCGCGCGCACGAAGCTGGCGTCGATCACGCTGAAGCCGGGATCGTAGTACAGCTTTGTCGGCGCATAGCTGACGAAGTCGCGCGTGGTCGTGTAGTACATGCGATGGTTGTATTTTTCCTCCGACGAGCCGTCGGTGGCGGGAAAGCGTCCAGGTATCGTCGAGGCCCAGAAAATCAGGAACTCGCCGCGCTTCTCGTCGTAGACGATCTCCGGCGCCCAGGCGTTGAGCGAGCCCGGTTCATGCGCCATCACCGGCACCTGCTGCTGCGTCGACCAGTTGACCAGGTCCTTCGACGAGGCGTAGCCGATGTTGTTCTCATTCCAGCCCGAGGTCCAAACCATGTGGTAGGTGCCGTCGGGCCCACGCACGATGCAGGGATCGCGCATCAATCTCGACTTGCCGACCTTCGGCGCGAGGAAGCTGCGGCCGCCCCCCAGCTTGTCCCACTTGTAGCCGTCGGCACTGCCGGCGAAATGCAGTCCATCCTCGCCGTTGCCGGTGAAGTAGGCGAACAGGTAGGCATCCGCCGCCTGCGAAGCGAAACTGGCCACCGCCAAGGTTAAGCCAACGGCCAGTTGCCGCGTGATCTTCATGTTATTGATTTGCCTCGTCGCCCAGAGGGCGCTGGTTGGTGAAGTTGGGACTGGCCGGCACCGCGAACGAGGCCACGGGATCGGGCCTTGAGGGATCGAAATTGCCGTAGCCATCGGCGATAAAAGCCGCCGCCGGCACACCGCTTTGGCGCATGCCTGTCATCACCGCTTGCGCCAGCTCGTAGGCGCCGTAGCTGTTGTGGTGCGTGTTGTCGATGCGGCCCGGTTCAGGCTCGGCGAACGCCTTTTGCGACAGCTCCGGTCCGAGCGCTTCATAGAATCGCTGGCTGACCGCGTTCAGGTCGATGAAGGCCACGCCGAGTTCCGTGGCGGCGTCGCGGGCGGCGTCGGCATACGCTTGCAGCGACGGCACCACCTTGCCGGCTTCGTCGAATCGGCGCCGTTCCATCGACGAAATGATGACGGGGAGGCCGCCTTGCGCGCGGATGGCGTCGACGTAGGTGCGGATCTCGCTCTTGTAGGTCGATGGGCCGCCCTGATTCGTCTTCATCTGCTTTTGGTCGTTATGACCGAATTGCATCAGCACCGTGTCGCCGGGACGCAGCGCGCTGAGGACTTTATCGAGCCGCCGGCCCGCCAGCGAATCGCGGTAGGTTTCGCCTGATTCGCCATGGTTGGCGACCGCGATGCCCGGCTTGAGAAAGCGCGGCAGCATTTGGCCCCAGCTGGCAAAAGGCTCCCCGGACTGGTCGCAGACGGTGGAGTCGCCCATCAGGAATAGCGTCGGCACTTTCACCGGCACGATCTCGATGGCGCTGATGGAGGGGTTGGCCCCGTTGATTTCCAGCGTCAGGCGCCGATCCCAGGCCCAGGCTTCGAGCACCGTTTCGCGAGGTACCTTGAGTCTGACACTGCCGGCGGCGATGCCGTCACCGGCAGGGATGCGCGGCGTGCGCACGTTGACGGTGAAAGTGCGCCTGACTGTCGCGCCGGGCGCGGTGGAGACGTTTTCCAGCATCAGCCGTCGCAACTCGGATTTAACGGTAGTACGCGAAGCCGAGTCGCTACCGCCAAAGGTGATGGTGACGTTATAGTTTCCTTCCGCCAGATCGGCGGAAAAATAGAAAGGCGCGCTGGTGGCGAGGTGGCTGGTTCGCCCCTGCACATTGCGGACCACGGCGCCAGGCTCGAAACCGAAGCCCCGTTTGGCGTCGTAATGCATATCTGGCCGCACCTCGGTATAGCCTCGTGCCGGGACGCCTCCGCCAAATGCAAATCGCCAGGAGTCGGGCGCCGCAGCCGTCTGGGCGACGGCGTTGCTGGCCAGCGCCGAAATAGAAAAGCCTGCCGACAGCAGCGCCGAGGAGAGACGGCGTGCCACCGGCAGGGAAGGTGTGCCCGGTTGATACTGCATTTACTTGGTTGCGTCCAGCGTCACGCTGACCGGCGCGCGCACCCGTGCCGCGTGCGCGGCCACATATTTTTGCCAATCTTCGCGGGTGGCGAAGTCGCCGCCACGGGTCCAGCCAGAGCCGACGTAATAGCGCAGCGGCTGGCCGGAGACGACTTTGGCCAGCATCAGCGTATTGAGTTTGTCTTCTGCGTAGCCTTTTTCCTCGGCGGTCGGCACGATGACGGCGATGCCAAAGGCGCCGTTCGATTTCTGCTCGATCCACTGCAGCATCGAGCGGTCGGCGGGCACCGTCGATGGCTTGACCACGGCGTCCTGGCCTTTGTCGGCCGGTGTCTTGTTCAGGCCCACGGCGGCGGTCAGCTGCTGCGGACCGGCGAACGTGAAGGTGCTGTCGATCTGGTCGAAGTAGTGGCCGGCGTCGACGGTGAAGCGCTTGACCTCGGAGACCTTGGTGCCGGCGGCATCCCAGGCGTTGTAGCCCAATTCGAAGATGGCGCGCACCGGGCCGTTGGCGATGATTTTCCAGGTGGCGTAGTTCACGCTGGTCGACAGCGTGCCGTTGTCCCAGATGCCGGTGCCGCCGGCGCCGCGCGACTTGCCGACGTTGTACATGTCCATGCCTTCACCTTCGTCATGGTGATAATGGTCGTGGCCCTTGTTGTACCAGCGGTCGACGATCGGATAGGGCACGCGCTTGTGCCAGATATCCATGCCGCTCGTGACCAGCACTTCCTTGCCGCTGCCTTCCGGCGCCGGCGCCGACAGCGCGGGACCGTAGGTGCGGTGCGCAACCTT
>DASVTJ010000662.1:0-5458 GCA_036387635.1 Duganella sp. | reverse complement strand
CGTTCGCGCTGCTCAATTCGCGCATCTCCAAGCGGCTCGACGACGATTACCCCGAATTCACCGAAGCGCTGTTCGAGGTGCTGTATCCGCACTACCTGCGGCCGTTCCCGTCGTGCTCGATCGCGCGGATGGACTACAGCGCCGCCGCCGCGCAGCTGACCACGGCCACCGAGATCGCCCGTGGCACCGAGCTCGACACGCGCCCCGTCAAGGGCGTCGCCTGCACCTTCCGCACCGCCTATCCGGTCACGGTGGCGCCGATCGCGCTGACGCAGGCGTCGTTTGCCGCCATCATCGACGCGCCCGAGTCGGTCATGCTGCCGCCCAACGTCAGTTCCGGCGTCAGCATCACGATTGAGACGACCGCCGCGCAAATCACCCTCTCGCAGCTGGGCATCAAGTCGCTGCGCGTGTTCATCGACGGCGAACCGTCGTTTTGCGCCGCGCTGCGCGACGCCTTGTTCCTGCGCACCGTCAAGGCCTGGGTCGAGCCGGAGCGCAACGGCCGCTGGACCCCGCTCGGCGGCGTGCCGGTGTGGCCGGCCGGCTTCGGCGAGGACGAGGCGCTGATTCCGTTCTCGGCCCGTTCGCATCCGGCCTACCGGCTGCTGACCGAATACTTCTGCTTCCCTGAAAAATTCAACTTCATCGACATCGACCTGGTAGCCATCGGCGCGGCGCTGCCGGCCGGTTGCAAGCGTTTCACGCTGCACCTGGGCATGAGCGGCCTGCGCACCGATTCCAACACTTCGCGCATGCTCGGCACGATGTCGACGAACAACCTGCTGTTGGGCTGCACGCCGGTGGTCAACCTGTTCCGCCAGCGCGGCGAGCCGATCCGCGTGTCGCACACCACCGCCAGCTATCCGGTGCTGGCCGACGCCCGCCGCGCCTATGCGTTCGAGGTGCAATCGATCGACTCGGTCAAGCTGGTGCGGCAAACGCCGCAGGGCGAATCGGTGATCGAATTCCGCCCGTTCTATTCGCTGCGCCACGGCGAGACGCCGGAAAAGAACGGCCACTACTGGGTCATGCGGCGCGACGAGGTGGTCGCCCGCAAGAGCCCTGGTTACGAAACCGAAATCTCGATCGTCGACATCGACTTCGACCCGGCCGCCATCGAGACCGACACGCTGAGCCTGGAGCTGACCTGCACCAACCGCGACTTGCCGGCGTCGCTGACGTACGGGATGCGCGGTGGCGATTTGTTCCTCGAGGGCGGATCGAGCGTGCGCAGCATCACCTTCCTGCGCCGTCCGACCGAGACCCATCGCTTCGAGCGCGGCCGTGGTGCCCACTGGCGCCTGATCTCGCACCTGTCGCTCAATCACCTGTCGCTGGCCGGCAGCGGCGTCGAAGCGTTCCAGGAGATGCTGACCTTGTACGATCTGCCGCGCTCGCCGACGTCGCAGCGCCAGATCAGCGGCATTAGCGCAATCGCCAGCAAGGCCGCCAACCACTGGCTGCCGGGCAATCCGTTCGCCTGCCTGGTGCGCGGCACCGAGGTCGCCATCACCATCGACGAAGAAGCCTTTGTCGGCAGCGGCATCCACGCCTTCACCCACATCGTCGAGCGTTTCCTCGGCCTGTACGTCCACGCCAACAGCTTCACGCAGCTGGTGGTCGTATCCAAGAAAACAGGGGAGGAGTTGTTGCGATGCACACCACGAAGCGGCGATTTGAACCTAGTGTAATCGAGCGCCTGTTCGCGCAGCCGTACCGCTTCCAGTTCTTCCAGGCGGTGCGCATGCTCGAGCTCTGGCTCAAGCGCAACGGCTTGCCGCACGATCAGGCGGTGGCCAGTTTCCTGCGTTTCCAGAACACGCTGTCGCTCAATTTTCCGGCCAGCCAGCTCGAGGCGATGCAGCCCGAGCCGCGCGAGATCGCGCGCGACAGCATCGCGCTGGGCGAGGCGTTGCGCAATGGCGAGCTGAAATACATCCGTATCACGCCGGCGTTCATGGGCTTTCTGGGCACGGCCGGTGCATTGCCGGCGCACTACACCGAACGCGTGGCCGCGCACGCCTTGTACGAAAAAGACGAAGGGCCGCGCGCGTTTTTGGACACATTCTCCAACCGGGCGTTGGCCTTGTTCTACGAATCGTGGCGCAAGTACCGGCTGGAGCTGAAGTATCAAATCGACGGCAAGGACCGCTTCCTGCCGCTGCTGCTGTCGCTGGCCGGCATCGGCAACGAGTCGCTCAAGCACCGTCTGTCCGACCATGGCGACGGCGTGCTCGACGAATCGGTCGGCTATTTCGCCGCCGCCATGCGGCACCGGCCGGCATCGTCGGTCTCGATCGGCCACGTGCTGAGCGAATACTTCAAGCAGCGCGTGGAGGTGACGCAATTCATCGGCGCCTGGTACGACGTGCCGGTCGGCCAGCAAAGCGCGCTGGGCGGCATCAACGCGCAGCTCGGCACCAGCGCGCTGGTCGGCCAGCGCGTGTGGCAGCGCGACCTGCGCATGCTGCTGACGGTCGGCCCACTGCCGCGCGCCAGCTTCGACGCCTTCCTGCCCGGCGGCAAGGCCGCCAAGGCGCTGGAAAAGATGCTGACAATGTTCACCGGGCTGTCTCTCGAATACGAGGTGCGGCTGGTGCTGCGCGCCGACGACGTCGAAGGCTTGACGTTGAACGACGACCGCTCCGGCGGCAGGCTGGGCTGGGACAGTTTCCTGATCACCGGCGGCGAGTCGCGCGACCGTTCCGATGTGCGCTACGAAATCCATACACTGTAACCGCAAGACGAATCTGCCCTAAATGACGTAAATGCCGCAAAAAAAAATACGACCCACTTAATCGAACAAGGAAAACCTTCCAATGAGCATTAACCTGAAGACGCTGATCGGCAAGCTGAACGATACCAGCCGCACCGCCGCCACGCGCGCGGCCAGTATTTGCGTCGGCCTGGGCCAATTCGAGGTCGACCTCGAACACTTGTTCCTGGCGCTGCTCGAGCAGCCGAAGAGCGACTTCGTCGTCATCGCCCGCAAGAGCGGCATCAGCATTCCGATGCTGGAGGCGGACCTGCAGGCGGAAGTGTCGCGCCTGAAAACCGGCAACACGCGCACGCCGGTATTCTCGGCGCGCCTGCCGAAACTGTTCGAGAACGCCTGGCTGATCGCCTCGCTCGACATCCAGGCCGGCCGCCAGAGCAGCATCCGCAGCGGCCACCTGCTGCAGGCGCTGCTGACCGACAGCGAGCTGGCGCAGCTGGCCTATCGCGGCTCCAAGTTGTTCAACAAATTCAATGTCGACGAGATCAAGCACAAGCTCGACTACCTGACCGAAGGCTCGCAGGAAGCGCAGCCGGCGGGCGAGGGCGCCCCAGCCGGCGAGCAGGACGCCGGCGGCGACCCGGTCGGCGAACTGTCCGGCCAGGCCGGCTCCAAGACTCCTGCGCTGGACCAGTTCACCACCAACCTCACCCAGCGCGCGCGCGACGGCAAGGTCGATCCGGTGATCGGGCGCGACATGGAAATCCGCCAGGCGATCGACATCCTGATGCGCCGCCGCCAGAACAACCCGATCCTGACCGGCGAGGCCGGCGTCGGCAAGACCGCCGTGGTCGAAGGCTTGGCGCTGCGCATCGCGCAGGACGACGTGCCCGACGTGCTGAAAGGCGTGGAGATCCACACGCTCGACATGGGCCTGCTGCAAGCCGGCGCCAGCGTCAAGGGGGAGTTCGAGAACCGCCTGAAAAACGTCATCGACGAAGTCAAGAAAAGCCCGCACGCGATCATCCTGTTCATCGACGAGGCGCACACGATGATCGGCGCCGGTGGCACGGCCGGCCAGAACGACGCCGCCAACCTGCTGAAGCCGGCCTTGGCGCGCGGCGAGCTGCGCACCATCGCCGCCACCACCTGGGGCGAGTACAAGAAATACTTTGAAAAAGATGCCGCGCTGGCGCGCCGCTTCCAGGTCGTCAAGATCGAAGAGCCGAGCGAGGAACTGGCTTGCGCCATGTTGCGCGGCATGGCGCCGCTGATGGAAAAGCATTTTAATGTGCGCGTCTACGACGAAGCCATCACCGAGGCCGTGCGCCTGTCGCACCGCTACATTATGGGACGCCAGCTGCCCGACAAGGCCATCAGCGTGCTCGACACCGCCTGCGCGAAAGTCGCGCTGGGCCAGAATGCCACGCCGGCGCTGATCGAGAACCTGGTCAAAAAGCTCGACCGCATCGACGCCGAGATTGCCTCGCTGGCCCGCGAGGAAAGCGGCGGCGGCAACCACGCTACGCGCCTGGCGGAGTTGCGCGCCGCGCGCACCAAGGCCAGCGACGAACACGCCACCCTGGCCGCGCGCTGGGAACTGGAGAAGGGCTTGACCGAGAAGATCAAGGCCGCGCGCCTGGAGCTCGAGACGGCCGGCGCCGCAGCCGGCGAAGGCAAGGAAGGCGCCACCGCGCCGACCGCAGCGCAGACCAAGGCCGCGTCGGCCGGCGTGCAGGCGCTGATCAAGGAACTGAAGGATTTGCAGGGCGAGGCGCCGATGGTACCGGTGCAGGTCGACGGCCACGTGGTCGCCGAGATTGTCGCCGGCTGGACCGGCATCCCGCTGGGCAAAATGGTCAAGGACGAGATCAAGACCGTGCTCAAGCTTAACGAGATGCTGGAAGAACGCGTGCTGGGCCAACCGCACGCGATCGAAGCGGTGGCGCAGCGCGTGCGCACCTCGCGCGCCAACCTCGACGATCCGAACAAGCCGAAGGGCGTGTTCCTGTTCGTCGGCCCGTCCGGCATCGGCAAGACCGAAACGGCGCTGGCCCTGGCCGATGTGCTGTACGGCGGCGAGCGCAAGCTCATCACCATCAACATGAGCGAGTACCAGGAGGCGCACAGCGTCTCGGGCCTGAAGGGCTCGCCACCGGGCTACGTCGGTTACGGCGAAGGCGGCGTGCTGACCGAGGCGGTGCGCCGCAATCCGTACAGCGTGGTGCTGCTCGACGAGGTCGAGAAGGCGCACCCGGACGTCATGGAGCTGTTCTTCCAGGTGTTCGACAAGGGTGTGATGGACGACGCCGAAGGCCGCGAGATCGACTTCAAGAACACCATCATCATTTTGACGTCGAACGTTGCGTCGAGCACGATGATGCAGGCTTGCCTGAACAAGGAGCCGAAGGACATGCCGACGCCGACGCAGCTGGAAGAGGCGATTCGCCCGCATCTGATGAAGGTGTTCAAGCCAGCCTTCCTGGGCCGCTTGAAGGTGATCCCGTACTATCCGATCGCCGACGACGTGCTGGTCAAGATCATCAAGCTCAAGCTGGGCAAGATCGCGCGCCGCATCTCGGAAAACCACAAGGCCGAGCTGACGTACGACGAGGCGCTGGTGGAAGCGGTGCTGGCGCGTTGCACCGAGGTCGACTCGGGCGCGCGCAATGTCGACAATATCTTGAACGGCAGCCTGCTGCCGGAGGTCGCCGAATCGGTGCTGGCCAAGATGGCCGA
>DASVTJ010000661.1:0-2184 GCA_036387635.1 Duganella sp. | reverse complement strand
CTGCGCGATCGCCACGCACGGCAGGATGTAGCCTTCGCGCTTTTCGTCCAGGCTCAGGCCCGGCCACTCGATCTTGTAGCGCACCGTGCCGCCGCTGCTCAGGCAGATGCAGGTGCGGCAGGTGCCGTTGCGGCACGAACTGGGCAGGCGCACGCCGGCCCGCTCGGCCGCCTCCAGCACCGTCGCCGGCGCCGGCGCGTCGAAGCTCCAGCCCTGCCCTTCCAAAGTCACCCTCGCCATCGTTGCCACGCCGCCGCCCTCCCGCCGCTTCAAACCAGCATGATACGGTGAAAGCGGCCAAGACAAGACGTCAATCGGCCTTGAAATTCTGCCCCAGCGACATCGGCTTGTTGAGCAAAATCGTCTGCGGATTACGGCAGATAATCACCAGCACAACGATGGTGGCGAGATAAGGCAGCATCGACAAAAACTCCGACGGTATGGCCAGGCCCAAACCCTGGCCGTGGAACTGCAGCACCGTCACGCCGCCGAACAGATATGCGCCCACCAGCACGCCGCGCGGCTTCCATGTCGCAAACACCACCTGCGCCAGCGCGATCCAGCCGCGCCCCGCCGTCATCCCCTCGACCCACATCGGCGTCAGCGCCAGCGACAGGTAGGCGCCACCCAGACCGGCCATGGCGCCGCCGAACAGCACCGTGCCATAACGCAGCGCGATGACCGGAAAACCGATCGCGTGCGCGCTGTGCGGCGACTCGCCGACGGCGCGGATCACCAGCCCCAATCGCGTGCGCGCCAGCATCCAGGCGATCAGCGCCACCAGCGCCACCGACGCGTACACCATCGCGTCAAAGCGGAACAGCAGCGGACCGATAAACGGGATCTCCGACAGCAGCGGGAACGTCAGCTGCGGCATGCGCTCCACCGTCTGCCCGACAAAGCCGCGCCCCATGAACGCCGACACACCGATCCCGAACAACGTCAGCGCCAGCCCGGTGGCCACCTGGTTCGTCTGCAAGGTCAATACCAGAAAACCGAAGATCAGCGACATCAGCATGCCGGCCGCCATCGCCGCCAAAAGGCCAAGCCACATCTGTCCGGTGCCCAGGGTGACGCCGAAGCCGACCACCGCCCCGACCAGCATCATGCCCTCCATGCCCAGATTGAGTACGCCGGAGCGTTCGGTCACCAATTCGCCCATCGATGCCACCACCAACGGCGTGGCGGCGCCCGCCGTGCTGGCGAGGAAGGCGATTAACAGCGCGGTATCGATCATGGGTTTTCTCCAGCGGGGGTGATGCGGGACGGCGGCGACGGCGGTGCGGGTGGGGCCGAAAAGTGGCGCTTGCGCGGCTTGAACCGATAGTGGATGAACAAGTCGGCCGCCAGCAGATAAAACAGCAGCAGCCCCTGGAACATGCCGGTGATCGCCGACGGCACCTGCAATTCGATCTGCGCGGTCTCGCCGCCGATGTAGAGCAGCGACATCAGCAACGCCGACAGCACCACGCCCAGCGGATGCAGGCGCCCGACGTAGGCGACGATGATCGCCGCGAAGCCGTAGCCGGCCGACACGGACGGCTGCATCTGACCCAGCGGGCCGGCCACCTCGCCGACGCCGGCCACGCCCGCCAGCGCGCCGCTGACCATGAACGCCAGCCACACGTTGCGCGGCTCGCTGAAGCCGGCGTACAGCGCGGCGGCCGGCGCCATGCCGCTGACCTGCATGCGGTAGCCGGCGAAGGTGTGCCGGCAGAAGAACCACGCCGCCACCGCCGCGACCAGCGACAGGATGAAGGCGGCGTTGACGCGCAAGCCTTCCACCAGCAGCGGCAAGGTGGCCGACGCGCTGAACATCTTCGATTGCGGAAAATTGAAGCCGTCGGGATCGCGCATCGGTCCGTGCACCAGATAGCTCAGAAGGTGGTATGCCACATACACCAGCATCAGGCTGACCAGGATTTCGCTGGTGTTGAAGCGGGTGCGCAGCAGCGCAGGTATCGCGGCCCACAACATGCCGCCCAGCGCGCCGGCCACCAGCATCAATGGCAGCACCCACCACGCCTCGACCTGGTCGAAGGTCAGCGCGACGGCGCCGGCGGCGATCGCGCCCACCGTCAGCTGGCCGTCGGCGCCGATGTTGGCGACGTTGGCGCGAAAACCGATCGCCAGGCCGACGCCGCACAGGATCAGCGGCGTCGCCTTCAGCAGCAGCTCGCCGAC
>DASVTJ010000660.1:0-2538 GCA_036387635.1 Duganella sp. | reverse complement strand
CCGTCGACGGCCGACAGCGGCGTGTAGCCGAACGCGCGCAGCAAATAAACCATCAACTCCATGTTGGTGGCGTTGTCTTCAATAATCAGTATACGTGCCGACACCTGTGACTCCCCTTGTCATGACTCCAGCGGCAGCGTCAGTGTAAAAATACTGCCGACGCCATACTCGCTGTCAAACAAAATTTCCCCATGCATCAGGGTCGCCAACTTCTGGCTCAAATGCAGTCCCAGGCCGGTGCCTTCGAACTGTCGCATCGAACCGGCCTCCAGCCGCGAGACCGCCTGCCGCCGGCCGCCCTGACCGGGGTCGGCGCCGCTATCGCCCACGCTGATGGCCACGCAATCGCGCCCGCCCGCCGTGGCCGTCGCCAGCCGCACCAGCACGGTGCCGCTGTCGGTGAACCGGATCGCGTTGTCGACCAGGTTCATTAAAATCTGCTGCAACGCGCGGCGGTCCGACCTGACCGTCAGGTCCGCCTTGGCGTCGACAAACACCAGCTCCAGGCCCTTGGCGCGCGCCTGCGGCTGCAGCAGCACCAGCACCTCGTCGATCAGCGGCCGGCATGGCAACGGCGTCAATTCCAGCGCCAGCTTGCCCGACTCGATCCGGGTCAGATCGAGCAGGTCGTTGATCAGCGACAGCAGGTGGCGCGCGCTGTTTTGCACCGTGCGCAGCTGCCTGGTCTGCTCGACGTTGATCGGACCGGGCAGCTTCATCAACATCGTACCGGTAAAACCGATGATCGCATTGAGCGGCGTGCGCAGTTCGTGCGACATGCCGCCGAGGAAGCGGTCCTTGGCGTCCACCGCCCTGGCCAGCTCGTCATTCTTTTCCTGCAACGCCAGCTCGAACTGCCTGCGCTCGCCGATATCGCGGATCGCGCTCATGATCAAGGTGCCCTCTTCCGTCACGATCGGACTCAGGCTGATCTCGACGGGGAACTCGGCGCCGTCGCTGCGCAAACCGTACAGATCGCGTCCGCCGCCCATCGGCCGCAGCGCCGGCCGCGCGCCGAACTCGCCGCGGTGGGCGCGGTGGTCGTGCCGGAAGCGCGCCGGCATCAACGTTTCGAGCACCACGCCGCGCAAGGCGCCGTGCTGGTAGTTGAACAGCTTCTCGGCCTGGCGCGTGGCCAGCACGATGCGGCCGCTGGCGTTGACCATGATGATCGCGTCGGGCATCGACTCGAGGATGCCGTCGAAGCGCGCCTCGACCAGCTTGGCGTCGCGCAGCACCTTGAGCGAGGTGACGTCTTTCTTGCTCCATAAAATATATTCGGGCGCGCCGCCCGCGTCGCGCAGCAGCTTGCTGGTGCTGTCGATGTAGACCAGCGTCCCGTCCTTGGCGCGGCGCACCGATTCGTAGCTGGCCGCACCGTTCTCGAGCGTGCGCCGCACCACCGCGCCGGCCTCGTCGGCGCCCGGCGGCTCGATCAGTTCGGCAAGCTTGCGGCCGATCGCCTCCTCGCCGCTGTAGCCGAACACCACCCGCGCGCCGTTGGTCCAGTACACGACTTCGCCGTCGAGCCGCGTGACGACCACCGCGTCGGGCGTCTCGTCGAGGATCAGGGTGCCGAAGTCTATCGCCATCGTTTTGCCTTGTTTACTTTACTTCATACGAGTAACCATACAGCAACAAATTCCGCAAAACATCACACAAAGTCACACAGGTGTTGCGGTTTTGATTTCCGACAAAGCACAGCGCATGATTTCCGGATGGCGGCCGAGCGCAACATGGCCAATTGCACCAAACACCACATTGCGTGCCCCCGGCAAGTCGCTGGAGTTCTGAGGTGCAATGATATTGTCGTGGACAGAATAAATGGAAGAAAATAATTTACGTTGCAAATCCGCCTCACCGGCGGCCAGCGACGCCAGCCATTTGCTGTCGCGCCGCATCTGCGCCGCGTTACTACCAGGACCGAAGCCGGCCAGCACGGTGCCGTGGTGCGGCGTGCCCAGCGTGACGACCCGGGCGATGCGCGCGGCGCCGTGACGGCGCAGGTACGCGCGAGCCACCAGGCCGCCCATGCTGTGCGCCAGCACGACCACCTGCGCGCTGCCGGTTTCGGCGCACAAGCGCTCGACGGCCGCGTGCACCTGCGGCACGAAGTCGTCGATGGCGGCGCCGGGCGGCTCCAGATCGATGCCGTAATGGCTGATGCCCGCGCCCGTTAGTAGCTTGCTCATCGGTAGCCAGTAGCCGCTGTTGCAGGCGTAACCGTGGATCAGCAATACAGGTAACGTCGGCGCCCCCGGCAGGCCGCGTGGTGGCGGATGAAGCCGCATGCCGATCGGGCGCAGCATGTAGTACGACGACGTCACCATCGACGAGACGAATTCGTGGGCGATGAGCTTGGCGGCAGTGAATGGATTGAGCGCGTGGCCGGCCGGGGCCACGCTGCGCGCGCGCCAGCTCAGGTGGAAGTTGTTCACGTTGATCAGCAACCGCGCCAGCAGCACGATGGCGGCCGCGATCGCCACGCACACGAGCGCCGCCGCCGGCGCGCCCAGCGCCGCGCGCCAGGCCGGCCGC
>DASVTJ010000659.1:0-4006 GCA_036387635.1 Duganella sp. | reverse complement strand
AGCCGCCGTTGGCTTCCATCGTGCGGTCGAACATTTTGGGGCCGAAGTTTTTCGAGCCGTTGAACATCATGTGCTCGAAAAAGTGCGACAGGCCGGTGGTGCCGGGCGCTTCGTTGCGCGAGCCGACTTTCCAGAACGTGTACATATTGGCGTTGGGGATGGTGCTCGATTCGAGCACGATGAACTTCATGCCGTTGGCCAGCGTGAACGTCCGCACCTGATCGGCCGTGACCGCCTGCGCGGCGGCGGCCATGCCCAGCAGCACGCCGGCGGCTAGAACTTTCCCCATGACTTTCCATTTCATATTGCGCTCCTTGATCCAAGCGCAAAGCATACGGTAAACGTCATTATTCTTGATAACTATTTGCGCCTGCCGAGCTTAGCGGATAGCATGTTGCCAAACATAACTAGGGAGTAGCACGATGGAAAAACCAATGACGTGGTCGGCGCACGAACTGAGCATGACGGTATTGATGACGCCGGACATGGCCAACTTTTCCGGCAACGTGCACGGCGGCACGATCCTGAAGTATCTGGACAGCGTCGCCTACGCCTGCGCCAGCCGCTATTCGGGCAGCTACGTGGTGACGTTGTCGGTGGACCAGGTGATGTTCCTGCAACCGATCCATGTGGGCGAGCTGGTGACGTTCCTGGCCTCGATCAACTATACCGGCCGTACATCGATGGAGGTGGGTATCCGCGTGGTAACGGAGAACATCCAGCAGCGCCTGGTACGCCACGCCAACAGCTGCTATTTCACGATGGTGGCGGTGGACAAGGACCGCAAGCCGGTCGAGGTGCCGGCGCTGGTGGCCGAAAGCGAAGAGCAAAAGCAGCGCTGGGAGCAGGCGCTGCTGCGCAAGCAGGCGCGCCAGATGGTGCACGGCGCCCGCAAAACCTGACCCGGGGTTAGCGAACCAGGCAGGGCAGCTTGTTGTTGAACTTCCAGCCCGGGATCAGGTACTGCATGGCGACGCCGTCGTCGCGCGCGCCCAGGCCCATGCCCAGATACAGTTGATGCGCGGCCTCGACCGCTTCCATGTCGAGCTCGACGCCGAGCCCCGCCTTGCTCGGCACGCGCACCTTGCCGCCTTCGATCTTGAGCGGCTCGCGCGTCAGGTGCTGGCCGTCCTGCCAGATCCAGTGGGTGTCGATGGCGGTGATCTTGCCGGGCGCGGCGGCCGCGACGTGGGTGAACATCGCCAGCGAGACGTCGAAATGGTTGTTCGAATGCGATCCCCACGTCAAGCCCCATTCGTGGCACATCTGCGCCACCCGCACCGAGCCCTGCATGGTCCAGAAGTGCGGGTCGGCTAGCGGAATGTCGACCGATTGCAGCTGGATCGCGTGGCCCAGCTCGCGCCAGTCGGTGGCGATCATGTTGGTGGCCGTCAGCAGGCCGGTGGCGCGGCGGAACTCGGCCATCACTTCTCGGCCCGAGTAGCCGTTTTCGGCGCCGCACGGATCTTCCGCGTAGGCCAGCACGTCGTGCCGGTCGCGGCACAGGCGGACCGCGTCCTTGAGCAGCCAGGCACCGTTCGGGTCCAGGGTGATGCGGGCTTCGGGGAAGCGTTCGGCCAGCGCGGTGACCGCTTCGATCTCCTGTTCGCCCCGGAACACGCCGCCTTTGAGCTTGAAATCGTTGAAGCCGTAGCGCTGGTAGGCCGCCTCGGCCAGACGCACCACCGCCTCCGGCGTCAGCGCCGCCTCGTTGCGCAGGCGCGTCCAATCGTCGGCGGCGTCTGCCGGCGTGGCCGCGTAGGGCAGGTCGGTGGCGGTGCGGTCGCCGATGTAGAACAGGTAGCCGAGCATCTCGACGGCGTCGCGCTGCTGGCCGTCGCCGAGCAGTGCGGCGACGGGCACGCCGAGGAACTGGCCCAGCAGGTCGAGAAGCGCCGCTTCCAGAGCGGTGACGGCGTGGATGGCGACGCGCAGATCGAACGTTTGCAGTCCGCGCCCGCCGGCGTCGCGGTCGGAGAAGGCCCGGCGCGCCTTGTTGAGGACGGCGTTGTAGTCGCCCAGCGCGCGGCCGACGACCAGTTCGCGCGCGTCCTCCAGCGTTTTGCGGATCGCTTCGCCGCCCGGCACCTCGCCGACGCCGGTGCGGCCGGCGCTGTCGGTGAGGATCACGAGGTTGCGGGTGAAGTAGGGGCCGTGCGCGCCGCTGAGGTTGAGCAACATGCTGTCGCGGCCGGCGACAGGGATGACGCGCATGGCGACCACGCGCGGCGCGGTGTTGGTGCTGGAGGTTGGGGCGGTGTGTTGTGACATGTGATTCCTATATTTTTGCACCTGAATGATTGCGCTATCATCCGATAATACCGGCCATTATGGGAAAATTCAATACATTATTGCCGTCGGGGAGGCCTTTAAGCCTTCCGTGAATGATTGAAAATGATGCGCTCATGTATAATCGGACGCTATGGATATCAAAAAACCTGCCAAGCGCGCCGTCAAGCCGGCCACCTCCGCAACCAGGCCTGCCGCGAAACCTGCCGGTAATGCCGCCGCCAAACCGGCTGCCAAACCGGCCGCTAAATCGACCGCCAAGCCGGACGCCAAATCGGCCGCCAAATCGGCCGTCAAGCGCGCCGGAAAAAATGCGCGGGAACAGTTCGACAAGAAGGCCGACCACAACCCCGGCAAGGCTGCCGCCGCCGACAAGACCGACCTGCGCGTGTTGCATACGCCTACGGCGGACTTGAGCGTCAGCGGCGCCACCCTGATCGATGTCGCCAAGGTGGCGGGCGTGTCGCCGATCACGGTGTCGCGCGCGTTGAACCAGCCGCATCTCGTCCGCCCGAACACGGTGGCCAAGGTGCAGGAGGCGGTGCAGCAGACCGGTTACGTGAAAAACATGATGGCCGGGGCGCTGGCGTCGAACCGCAGCAAGCTGATCTCGCTGGTGCTGCCGACCATCGCCACGCCGATTTTCGCCGACATGGTGGAGGCGGCCAGCGACCGGCTGACGCAGGCCGGCTACCAAGTCCTGCTTGGTTTGTCCCGCTACGAGGCGTGGCGCGAGGAGGTGCTGGTCGAAACCATCCTCAGCCGGCGTCCCGACGGCGTCATGCTGACCGGCACCTTGCACACAGATAACACCCGGCGCCGGCTGCAATTGGCGCGCATTCCGGTGGTCGAGGCGTGGGACATGTCGCCATCGCCGATCGACATGGTGGTCGGTTTCTCGCACGAAAGCGTGGGGCAAGCGGTGGCGCGCCATTTGATCGAGCGTGGCTACCGCCGCATCGCGGTGTTGTCGGCCGACGATCCGCGCGCGGAGCGCCGCAACCAAGGCTTGCAGGCAGAGCTGGCCAGGCAGGGCGTGGCGGTGGCGGCGGTGCAGACGATGCCGCCGCCGACGACGATGCAGCTGGGCCGGGAGGGCTTGACGCGCCTGCTGGCGCTGGCGCCGGACATCGACGCCGTCTATTGCAGCTCCGATACGCTGGCGCACGGCCTGATGACCGAGGCGATGAGCCGGGGACTGAAGATGCCGGAGCAACTGGCGGTGATCGGTTTTGGCGACCTCAGTTTCGCCGCGCATACGTTTCCGCCGTTGTCGTCGATCCGCGTGGACGGGCGCAACATCGGCCTGGTGGCGGCGCAGGCGATCCTCGACCGCATAGACGGCGCCGGCGGCGAGCAAGCCCTGGCGGCGCGCGTGTTCGACACCGGCTTCGAGCTGATCCAGCGCGGCAGCACCTGACGGCGGCCCTCAGCCGCCCCCTCAGCCGCCCTCAAGCGCGACCCCAGCGCAACTTCAACACCGTCCAATGCGCCAGCAGCCGATTCAGCACCGGCCACGGCAGGCCGTGGCTGCGCGCCACTTTCTGCTGCATCGCTAGCGCCGCAGACGGCGCGGCGTCCTTGACCGCGAACAGAATCCGGTTGTTGCCGGCGATGCCGCGAAACCAGCAAATCCGCCCCTGGAAAATATGCCGCAGCCGGCGCAGCATGGCGCCATAGTGCGGATCGTAGCTGAACATATTGGCCACCAGCACGC
>DASVTJ010000658.1:0-2114 GCA_036387635.1 Duganella sp. | reverse complement strand
AGAGTCGAGCCTGGTGCCGATGGACGAGATGAGCGTGGTGACCGCGCCATACATGGCCAACGGCAAGATCGTCGGGACCTTGGGCGTGATCGGCCCGACCCGCATGGCCTACGAGCGGGTGATACCGATCGTCGATATCACCGCCAAGTTGCTGTCGAACGCATTAAGCCACAACTGAGGCAGCTAATTTAAGGGCGGTGCGGGCAGGCGGTTTTGGTGCAGTTGCCGTAGATCGCCAGCGCGTGCTCGGCGATGTTGAAGCCGCGCTCCTTGGCCACCATCTGCTGGCGCGTTTCGATCGCCTCGTCGAAGAATTCTTCGACCCGGCCGCAATCGAGGCACACCAGGTGGTCGTGGTGGGAACCTTCATTCAACTCGAAAATGGCCTTGCCGGTTTCAAAGTGGTTGCGGTTGAGCAGGCCGGCCTGTTCGAACTGGGTCAGCACGCGGTAGACGGTGGCCAGGCCAACGTCCATGTTGTCTGCCAGCAGGATTTTGTAGACATCCTCAGCGGTCAGGTGGCGTACTTCACTGTTCTGGAAGATGTCCAGGATTTTCAGGCGGGGCAGGGTGGCTTTGAGGCCGCTGGCCTTTAGATCGGTTGGATTGTTACCCATGTTGGACACTCTTCTTCTGGTTGGCGATAGCTAGCCCACAGTTTAACGCACTCCGCCCGGCGCCGCATCTTATTGCGCTTTGGCCGATGCGGGCCGGGTCCGCCGGCGTTTGCAAACTTTTACACTTGCGCCTTCCAAAACAAGGACATAAGCCCTGTTTTACAGGATAATGCTGTCACTTTGCGTGCCCGCGCGGCCCCATCTCGCACCTTGTGCTTTATGATATAGCGTTTTTCGGCATTTCCGCTTGACCAGATTGAGGAAACTTATGCGCGTCACCCAGGCTTTATTGCAGCCCCAGTTGCAGTCGTTGTTGAACCGTTCCCTGTACCGCAGCGCTCGCCGTGCCCCACTGCTTGCCGGCGCCCTGTGCGTCGCGCTGGCCGCCGGCGGCTGTGCTTCCAACAAAACCACGCTGGGCGAGAAATCGACCGAGGTCAAGGACACCGGCACCACCCTGGACGCCAACAAGGGCGCGCAAACGACCACCGTCACCAAGCTGCAAAAGTTCATGTGGTTCTTCTCGCCATACCGTCCTGATATTCAACAGGGTAACTTTGTTTCCGAAGAAATGTTGTCGCAGTTGAAAGTCGGCATGACGCGCGACCAGGTCCGCTTCATCTTCGGCACCGCGCTGCTGGCCGACCCGTTCCACGCCAATCGGTGGGATTACGCGTTCCGCATGGCCAAGGGCAACGGCGAGGTCACCACCAGCCGCGTGATCGTCTTCTTCGACGACGAAGGCAAGGTGGCGCGCTGGGAAGGCGGCAACCTGCCGACCGAAAAAGAATACATCGCCCGCATCGCCGGCCCGGCGCCCAAGCTCAAGAAAGATCCGAACGCGCCCGAGAACAAGCCGTCGCCATCGGCGCCGCCGCTGCCGTCCGCCACCGACAACGCCGCCCCGGCGCCGGTGGGCGTGACCGTTGGCAACGAGAAAAAATAAGGACAGGCGCATGACCACAATCGCAACGCCTATCGCTATCGCCATCGCCGGCGCCGGCGGCCGCATGGGCCGCATCCTGATCGAAGCGGTCGGCAACGCGCCGGACGCGCGCCTGGCCGGCGCCCTCGACCGCGCCGGCTCGGACAACGTCGGCGCCGACGCCGCCGCCTTCCTCGGCCAGCCGGCCGGCGTGACGGTGCAATCGGAGCTGGCGCAGGGCCTGGCCGGCGCGCAGTATCTGATCGACTTCACCCGCCCCGAAGCGACGCTGGAACACCTGGCCTACTGCGCCGAGCACGGCATCAAGCTGATCATCGGCACCACCGGCTTCGACGACGCCGGCAAGGCCGCCATCGCCGAAGCGGCCAAGAAAACCGCGATCGTGTTCTCGCCCAACTTCAGCGTCGGCGTCAACGTCACCATGAAGCTGCTCGAGCAGGCCGCCAAGGCGCTGTCGACCGGTTACGACATCGAAGTGGTCGAGGCGCACCACCGCTTCAAGGTCGACGCGCCGTCCGGCACCGCGCTCAAGATGGGCGAAGTGATCGCCG
>DASVTJ010000657.1:0-4475 GCA_036387635.1 Duganella sp. | reverse complement strand
TCGATCGACAGCACGAAGGCCGACGCGCGCGACTGCTGCTGGGCGAACTGGGACAGGTCGCCGTAGCTGGTCACGCCCACCACTTCCATGCCTTCTTTTTCCATTGCATCGGCAAGGGCGCGAATGCCCAGGCCGGACGTGTTCTCGGAACGGAAATCCTCGTCGATAATGACGATGGGGAAACGAAATTTCATGCATGTCTCCAAAAAAGCAAGCCGCCCCTGACAATTGTGAAGGGGCGGACTAGGGCGCGACACTATTGGTTAGCGGTCGCAGAAAAAAAATAAGAACGGGATTCTCGCAGAAATGCGCCTGCTCCGGGAAAAAATATCATATAGAAAAAACAGCCGAGCCGGGCGGTAGGATGCCTCAGCGGTGTGACCGGGGTATTACAGCGCCCGCAAGCCTAATGCACCCAGGCGACCGTGCCCAGCGCCAAGCCGACGCCGGCCACGCCATAGGCCAGCCACATCATCCACTTCTTGCGCGTGAGCAGCGTAATGGCGGCCAGCGAAATGGCGATTTGCTCGGCCGTGGTGGCCTGCGCCCACTGGTGATGCTGGTGCATGGCCTCGTCCGACTTGTGGTTCCATTCCTTCGACGACGCTTCCCACTTCTCGGCTTCCTTGCGGATATCGTCCTTTTCACCCTTGTAGCGGGCCACGTCGGCCTCGTACTTTTTCGGGTCCACGCCCGGCAGGGTCATCGCCAGCTCGGCCAGATTCTGCTTGCTTGACTTGGCCTGGTAGTAATTCCAGCTATTGGCCGCCTGCGTCTTGTCGATCGCCGCGTTGTTCTTGAACAGGGCCGCGTCGTTCTGCGTGGCGCCGCCCAGGTAGCCGAACGTGGCGCCGACGGTGGCCAGAATCGCCGTCATGACCGCAATGTTGTTTGAAAAGCCATCGCCGCCGTGGGCAGCGTGTTCCACCGCGTGATCGTGCGGTCCGTGTACGTGAAAACCATTGCCTGACATGTGCTATTGAAACCTTACAAAGTGAATGGAATTAATATATTGCGTTTAGGCTTTGCGACGCCATGTAACGAAGGCGTAAGGCAAGCAGGATGTTTCGGAAACATGCGCCTCGCGGGCGGTCTCTTCCCAAACGGTATGGTCGATTGCAGGGAAGAAGGCGTCGCAGGCGAAGGTCTGGCCGACTTCGGTGACGATCAGGCGACCGGTCAGCGCCAGCGATTGCTTGTAAATCTCGGCGCCGCCGATGACATAACCGTCGGCGCCGTCCAGCAGCGCGACGGCCGCCTCGACCGAGCCGACCGCCTCGACGCCGTCATGGCGCCACTCGGCGTTGCGGGTGATGACGATGTTGCGGCGGTTGGGCAAAGGACGGCCTATGGAATCGAAGGTTTTGCGGCCCATGATGATCGGATGGCCGGTGGTGACGCGCTTGAAATGCGCCAGATCTTCCGGCAGTTTCCACGGCAGCGTGTTGTTGATGCCGATGCCGCCTTGCTGATCGGTGGCGACGATGATGGTCAGTGTGCTCATGGATACTCGTTAAGGTTGGGTACGAAAGCCCGGTGGCTGGTATTATCGTTGAAATCCCGGTCAGCTTCCATGACCGTTCTGTAATTCATATTGAGTGCTTATGACTTTTGAAAAAACCGGCAGTCGCCAGATCCCGTCGCTGCAAGCGACTGTTGAAGAATATATCGAGCCGAAAAGCGGCGCGCGCCACATCCACCTGGCCACCGATCACCCGGAGCTGGTGTTTTTGGTCGCCTTCCCGACGGTGCCGGACGTCAGCGACGGCCGCGCCCACATCCTCGAGCATCTGTCGCTGTGCGGCTCCGAGCGTTATCCGGTGCGCGACCCGTTCTTCGCGATGCTACGCCGCTCGACCGCCACGTTCATGAACGCGTTCACGTATGCCGACCGTACGGTGTACCCGTTCGCCAGCACCGATCGCAAGGACTTCTTCAACCTGCTCGACGTGTATCTGGATGCGACCTTCTTCCCCAACCTGGACTACCTGAACTTCCGCCAAGAAGGCTGGCGCCATGTGCTCAAGGACGGCAAGCTGTCGTATCAGGGCGTGGTGTTCAACGAAATGAAGGGCGCCTTCAACGATCCGATGCGCGCGCTGTACAGCGGCATCGAAAGCGAACTGCTGAAAGGGACCACATATGAAGTGGAATCCGGCGGCGATCCGCTGGTGATCCCGGAACTGACGCACGAGATGCTGAAGGAATTCCACGCCAGTCATTACCACCCGGCGCAAGCGGTGTTCATGACGGCCGGCTCCATCAGCGCGGCGGAAATCCACGAACAGATCGAACTGCGCGTGCTGTCGAAAATCGCCGACGGCCCGCAGGAACGCATGCTGCCGCAGCTGGCGCAAAGCTGGACCGCGCCGCGCGACAACGAGGTGCGCATTCCGTCGCAACAGGCCAAGGCCGACGAATACGGTCTGCAGTTTTCGTGGCTGATGGGCGAATCGGCCGATCCTATGGCCTATTACAACGCCTACCTGCTCGACGCCGGCCTGCTGGGCGACGCCTCGTCGCCGCTGATGAAAGCCATGGAATCGGCCGGTTACGGTCGTCCCTCGCGCCTGAACGGCCATGACGACGGCCCGCGCCAGCTGATCTTCCATGTCGGTATGGAAGGCCTGACCGAGCCGCAAATCGAGAAGGCGCGCGTGCGCATCTGGGCTGCGCTGGAACGCGCGGCGAAGCAGGGCGTGCCGACCGATTCGCTGCAAGCGGCGCTGCGCGACATCCGCTACAGCCAGCGCGATACCGCCAACTCGCACATGCCGAATGCGTTGAGCCGCCTGCTGCACGCGCTGCCGGTCGCCATGCGCGGCGGCGACGTCTTCGACGCGCTCGACAGCGAAACCCATCTCGCCGCGCTGGAAGAAGCGATTCAGAACCCTGGCTACTTCAAGTCGCTGGTGCGTTCGCTGATCGAAAACCCGACGCGTCTGACCACCCGCGTGGTGCCGGACGCCGGCTACTTCTCGGCGCGCGACGCGCTGGAAGCGGAGCAGCTGGCCGCGCACGAAGCGGCGCTGACCGATGACGAGCGTGCCCGCATCGAAGCCGAAACCATCGCCCTCGACGAGCATCAGAAATTGCCGTCGAACTCCGAGGTGCTGCCGCGTATCCGCCCGTCCGACGTCAGCGCGCACCCGACGCCGGCGTTGCCGTTGCCGGCGCCGCTGGACGCGCAAGGCGCGCGCGTGCTGCCGTTCACCATTGCCTCCAACGGCCTGTCGTATGCGCGTGCCAACTACGACGTGTCGCACTTCGCCGCTGAAGACTGGCCGTGGCTGCGTGTCTACGCCGATCTGGTCACCGAACTTGGCGTCGGCGACATGGACTACGAGGACGCCGACGCCTGGCGTCAGCTGATGGCGCCATCGTTCGATGTCGGCCTGGATGCGACGCTGCAAGCCGGCGGCGTATTGAGCCTCGAGCTGTGGTACGGCGCCAGCGGCTTGCGCGAGGATCACGAAGGCATTGCCGAAGTGGTCTCGCGCACGCTGTCGGAGACGCGTTTCGACGAACATGAACGTCTGGCCTTCCTGATCGACAGCGAAGTGCAGGACCGTTTGACGGGTCTGTCGCAGGCGGGCAACCGCTACGCCATGCTGACGGCGACGGCGCCGTTGTCGCCGCTGCGCCGCTTCGACGACGTGATCGGTGGCACGTCGTCGCTGCCGTTCTACGGCAAGCTGCTCGAGCAAAGCAAGACGCCGGAAGGCATTAAAGCCATCGCCGAGCGCCTAGCCGCGCTGCACAAGCGCATTACCACCGCGACGCCAATCGTGCTGGCCGCCGGTTCCGGCGACGACAGTGTCGACTTGGCGCGCATGGTCAAGCTGCCGGTGTCGCAGGTTGAGGCGCCGGTGGTTTCGGCGGCCGTGGAGCCGGTGGCGCTGGCCGACACCGCGCTGCATGCGGTCAGCCAGGTCAATCACTGCGTCATCGCATGGCGCGCACCGATGGTGCACGAAGAAGGCGCCGCCGCGCTGTCGGTGGCGGCCGAGCTGATGACCAACCAGCTGCTGCACGCGGCCTTGCGTGAAAAGGGCGGGGCCTATGGCGGCAGCGCCGGATACGGTGGCGGTAGCGGCACGTTCGTCATGGCGTCGTATCGCGATCCGCGTCTGGCCGAGACCTATGCTGATTTCGGCGTGGCCGTCGACCAGATGCTGGAGCAGGACTTCTCGCAGGAAGAGCTGGAAGAGGCGATCATCTGCGTGATCAAGGGTCTGGACAAGCCGAACTCGCCGCACGAGGACGTGGTGCACGCGTGGAGCCTGCATCGTCGCGGCATCAGCGAGGAACTGCGCCAGCGCTTCCGCACCGGCGTGCTCACTTGCACGCTGGACGACATCCGCGTCGCGATCCGCACGTGGCTCAAGAACGGCCAGGCCAGCCGTGCAGCGTTCGTCGGCGATTTGTCGCAGGACTTGTCGGGATTGAAGGCGGTGGATCTGGTGGAGTTGGCC
>DASVTJ010000656.1:0-4432 GCA_036387635.1 Duganella sp. | reverse complement strand
CGCTGGCGATCTACCTGCCGGCGACATTTATGGATGGCAACGACAAATCATGACCAAATATTTCATCTACGCGGTCATCGTCACCCTCTTCACCTCGTGCACCAGCTGGACGCGCCTCGGCGGCGGCGGCACCAGCGGCTCACGCGGCAGCACCTGGAGCTCGCACACGGGCGGCGGCGGCGGCAGTTTTGGCGGCGGCTCCGGCGGCGGAGGCCATAAGTGAAGCGCGATTCGCTTCCGGGTACGGCCGCGCCGTCCGTGGTGCACCAGCCGGCCGGCATCCATGTGCTAGCCGACCTGAGCGGCATCGATGCTGAAAAATTATGCAGCTGCGAGGCCCTGGAGCGCTTGCTGCGGGCGGCGGCCGAGGCCGCGCAGGCACGTGTATTGCACAGTCATTTTCACGGATTTGGCGAAGGCCAGGGGGTGACCGGGGTGGTGTTGCTGGCCGAGTCGCATATCTCGATCCACACATGGCCCGAATGCGGCTTCGCCGCGGCGGATATCTTCATGTGCGGCAGCGCGCAGCCCGAGTTGGCGCTTGCCATCATCGAACGGGCGCTGGCGCCCACCTCGAGCCAGATCAACACAGTGCGGCGCGCGCCGCCCGGGTTCTAGCGGATCAGTTCATCCGGGCCGCGCTCTGGCTGGCCGTCATCGGTTTGAGCGGCACATCAGTCCGGTTCAGCGGGACCGACAACTCGGCGATCTGATGCCGAGGCAGTGGGATCGACGCCGAAGCCGAAATCGACGCCGAGGCCGCCACCGGCTGCGGCCGGCTGTCGATGCTGGATGCGCAGCCGGCCAATCCCAGCAGCGCGAGCAAAACCAATGCTGTTTTCATATGCTTGCCTCCTTGAAATCAATTTTGCACTTCTGCCTAATGCAAAGCTAAAGTAACAATACCCGATCACATCAAGGAAGGGTTGTAACGCGTGCCGTAAACAAAAAAATAAATTGGAAATTATCAACAACATAGTGCGGTTGATAATATTGTATCGCTATCCGGCTTGGGCGGCGGCCAGCGCCTGATCCTTTTGCGTGGTGGCCACGGCGGCGGGCCGGCTCTGCACGCGGGCGACGTAGTCGGCGATTTCCCGGCGCTTGGGCAGCAAATTGAAAGCGTCCATCCATCCCAACGCCCCGCCCCACAACACGTCGAGCGCGCTAAAGCGATCGCCCAACATGTACGGTCCCTTGGCCAGCTGATCGAGCAACGTGGTGAAGACGTCGTCGAAATTGCCGTAGCCGGTGGTTTGCTTGTCGACGACTTCGCGCTTGAGCCAGCGATCGATCAGCGCCGGCTCGAAGCAGCTGCCGTAGAACGCCATCCAGCGCAGGTACGGTCCGCGCTGCGGGTCGCCGATCGGCGGCGCCAGCTTCGCCTCGGGAAACAGGTCGGCCAGGTAGGTGTAGATCGCCACCTGTTCGGTGACGATGGCGTCGTCGTGGCGAATCGCCGGCACTTTACCCATCGGGTTGACGGCCAGATAGGCCGGCTCGCGGTTCTCGCCTTTTTTCATGTTCATCACATGCAGCGAGTACGGCGCGCGCAGTTCTTCCAGCAAGGTGATCACGCCGGTGGAGCGGGAATTCGGGCAGTGGTACAACGTAATGTGCGAAGTCATGGAAATCTCCTGGGTGGGAGGAAAACATCAAGATAGCCGCTGTTATGATGATGGTATTGTAAAAACGCGAACGCAATATGACAACGAAGCTGGTGGCGACCGATGGTTACAAAGGTGTGGTAAATCCGGCGGCGGTGGGCAAGGTGTTCCGCTTCGAGCGGTATCTGCCCGAGCCCGATCTGGCGCCGTTCATCGAGTACTTCTGGCTGGTCGCTTGGCAATTGCCGGCCGGCGTGGTCCACGTGCAGCGCACCCTGCCCTCGCCGTGCATCCATGTGGTGTTCGACAGCGGCCAGAGCGGCGTGTTCGGCGTGATGACGGGCGACTTCGCATACACGCTGCGCGACAGCGGCCGCGTGCTCGGCACGCGGTTTCGACCGGGCGCGTTCCGCGGTTTCCTGGGCCGGCCGGCGCAATCGATCACGGACCAGCAGTTGCCGTTGTCGTCGCTGTTCCATTGCGACGACGCCGAGGCCGAACGCAGCGTGCTCGGCGCGCACGACGACGCCGCGATGGTGGCCGCCGCCAGCGCCATCATCCGGCGGGCGCTGCCGGCGCTCGATCCGCAGATCGCGCGCATCGCCGCGCTATTCGACACCATCAAAGAGCATCCCTACATCACGCAGGTGCGGCAACTGGCGGACCGGCACGGCATCAGCGTGCGCCGGTTGCAAATGCTGTTCAGGGAGTATGTCGGCGCCAGCCCGAAGTGGGTGATCCGACGCAACCGTCTGCTCGACGCCGCCGACCAGCTGGCCAACGGCGCCGACGTCGACTTGGCCACGTTGGCGCAGGCGTTGGGCTATTACGACCAGGCGCACTTCACCAGCGACTTTGAAAAGCTGGTGGGCAAGCCACCCGCCGACTATCGCCGCAGCTGCCAGCAGACAGTCAAACAGCCGGTTTAAGCCGTGCTACCGGACGCCCCCGTCATCTGCTACTGGCGGACGGAGTTACGATGAGCTCGTGTAGAAAAGATGGATCTGACCCCGGGGTTGCCGGACTTGCAACTTTCGCTCCGGTGTGAGACACTGCAATTCCCATTCACCGACCGGAGACACTTCATGCGTACCTTTGACCTTGCCCTCCCGTCGGCTGCCTGATTCCCTCGGAATTTCGTCTGTCCTTGTGTTGATCCGCGCGGTAACGCGCAGCTGACTTCCCGTATTCGCTCCCTGCCGTGCCTGGCTTTCGCCAGCCCGAGGGATTCTGCTCGCCTTACCGGAAAACACAACAATGATAGAGATCGACTTCGCATTACTGCGTCAGATCGGACTGACGCAGACCATAGCCGCGCAACTCCACCAGTTCACCGACGATGCACAATTGGTGCGCGTCACTGAAATCCAGCGCGACTGGATCACCGTCCATGACGGACACAACGAATTTGGCGCCCGCGCGCTGCCGGCGCTGCACGACGCCCAACTGGCCGTCGGCGATTGGGGGCTCAGCGCCACGCGCGCGCATGACGAACGATGGCTGTGCGCGCTGGTGCCGCCCACCAACCACATCGGCCGGCGCGGCAACGACGGCCGCCATCACCGCCTGGTCAGCAACGTCGATACGGCGCTGCTGGTCATGGGGCTCGACCACGATTTCAATCCGCGCCGCATGGAGCGCTACCTCGCCATCGTCCACAGCGCCGGCGTGGCGCCGGTGGTGGTGCTGAGCAAGGCCGATATCGGCGGTGACGTGGCGCTGCGCGTGGCGGAGTTGCGCCAGCGGCTGCCGGCCAGCACGCCGCTGGTGGCGGTCGACGGCAACAGCGACGACGCCGCCCGGCAACTGGCGCCGTGGCTGGGCGCGGGACAGACGCTGGTCATGCTGGGCACTTCCGGGGCGGGCAAGTCGACGCTGACCAACACGCTCACGCAGGCGGGCCAGCGTACCGGCGGCGTGCGCAACAGCGACGGACGCGGCCGCCACACCACCACCTCGCGCTCGCTGCACCGCTGCGCGGACGGCGCCTGCATCATCGACACGCCGGGACTGCGCAGCTGGCAGCCGGATGCCGACGAGGCGCAGCTGGCGGCGGCGTTCGAGGACATCGACGCGCTGGCGGCGCGATGCCAGTTCCGCGATTGCAAACACGACGCCGAGCCGGGTTGCGCCGTGCGCGGCGCGGTCGACGCCGATCGCCTGCGCAACTACCATAAGTTGTTGCGCGAAGCTGGCCGCAGCCGCCAAACGCCGCTCGACCGTATCGCCGAGGTGGCGAAGTGGAAAGTCATGCAGCGCGCGGCACAGGCGCGGTCGAAAGACCGGCGCGGTTAATGCCGTGAGCGCCGGCAAGCGCCGTAGCGGGCCGCCGGGCCGCCGGGGCGCCGGCCCGGCGTGCCGGCGAAGTGCCAATGCGTTGGGGTGAAGCATTGAGAATCAGTTAAACTGCGGTATCGGCCAGCCGCCGATCCAGGCCCCCGTGCGCTCGGTGCGCGTTTCTTTCAACGCGCTTCCACTTCATTTATGAAAGAACCTGCAGCATGAGCATCTCCACCTTTATCCGCGAAAACATGTCGGAAATATTGTCGGAATGGACGGCGTTCGCGGAGAAGGCCGCGCCGCCGGCAGGTGAAATGTCCAAGCTGGCGCTGACCGACCACGCTGAGCAGATCCTTGGCGCGATCGCGCTCGATGTCGAGACGCACCAAAGCCACCAGCAGCAATTCGACAAGTCGCAAGGCGACGACATCGACCTCGGCCCGGAGGAAAGCGCGGCGGCGATCCATGGCCGGCTGCGCCATGCCAGTAACTTCTCGCTTCTGCAATTAAGTTCCGAGTTCCGGGCGCTGCGGGCGACCGTACTG
>DASVTJ010000655.1:0-1629 GCA_036387635.1 Duganella sp. | reverse complement strand
CGGCGCGCCATCGTCTTCCTTGCGCTCGCGAAAACGCACATACGCGTGCATGTCATGCTCCTCACGGCGAACCGCCTTGACCATCCCGTGCAGCCGGGAGCCGTCCGGGTCGGCCGGCGATAACACATCGCGCTCGCCCAGCTGCCAGCGCCAGACCACCTTGTACAGGAAGGACCAGCGGTCGGGCGCGCTGAAGCAGGCGGCGCTTTCTAATAATTCCATCAGCTGGCGCGGCATGCGCAGCGTCGACGGCGGGGGCGGCGCGCCGGCTTCGTCGTCGACGGCGGCGGAAAACAAATCGCCATCCTCCGGCTCCGATAACCATTCTACGAATTCCGGCGCGACGCGGCGCACGATAAGCTCGCGCGCGGCGCCGCGCCACTCCTCGAACGATCGCGCCAGCCGCCGAATCATGCCGCCCGCAGCTCCGGCCATAGATTCATCTGCTGCGGCGCCTCGACCATCGAGCGGCGCAGGCGCTCGGTCGAACCGGCGTCGTTGGCCGGGAAATAATCGGCCGTGATGATGAACGGCGAGATCTTCTTCATGCTGCAGCGCAGGCGCGAAAGATCGGCGTAGCGGATCTGCCGCATCCGCCGCAGATCGATCAGCCGCTGCGCGTTGCGCAAGCCGATACCTGGGATGCGCGCGATCATATACGGCTCCGCGCGATTCAGGTCCATCGGAAAGTGCTCGCGGTGTTCGAGCGCCCAGGCCAGCTTCGGATCGATGTCGAGCGCCAGATTGCCGCTGGCCGGCAGCAGCTCCTTGACCTGGAAGCCATAGCTGCGCAGCAGGAAGTCGGCCTGGTACAGGCGATGCTCGCGCATCATCGGCGGCGGCGCCAGCGGCACGCTTTTCGGGCTTTGCGGAATGGGGCTGAAAGCCGAGTAGTACACGCGTTTGAGCTTGTAGCTCCCGTACAGCGTTTCGGCGGTGGTCAGGATTTGCTGGTCGTCGCTGGCGTCGGCGCCGACGATCATCTGCGTGCTTTGCCCGGCGGGCGCGAAGCGCGGCGACTTCGGCTCTTCGGCCTTCTCATCGAGCTTGCGGCGGATGGATCCCATCGCCAGCTTGATCGTGTGGACGCTTTTTTCCGGCGCCAGCTTTTGCACGCTGTCCTGCGTCGGCAGCTCGATATTGACGCTCAGACGGTCGGCGTAACGGCCGGCCGCCTCGATCAGCGCCGGGTCGGCGTCGGGAATCGTCTTCAGGTGGATATAACCGCGGAATTTGTGGACCTCGCGCAGCTCGCGCGCCACCTGCACCAGCTGCTCCATCGTGTAGTCGGCCGACTGGATGATGCCGGAACTGAGAAACAGCCCGTCGATATAATTGCGCAGATAGAAATCGGTGGTCAACTTCACCACCTCGGCCACCGTGAACCGGGCGCGCGGCACATTGGAGGTGCGGCGGTTCACGCAGTACTGGCAGTCGTACAAACAGTAATTGGTCAGCAGGACCTTGAGCAGCGACACGCAACGCCCGTCCGGCGTATAGCTGTGGCAAATACCCATGCCGGTGGTGGCGCCGATGCCGCCGTCGGCACCGTCGGAGGCGCGCTTGGGCGCCCCGCTGCTGGCGCAGGAGGCGTCGTATTTGGCGGCGTCCGCCAGGATTTCGAGCTTG
>DASVTJ010000654.1:0-1638 GCA_036387635.1 Duganella sp. | reverse complement strand
AGATTGACACTCGGAAAACGTCATGTTATTTTGCTACAATTCACGCCGCAAGCATTCGTCCTCCCAGTCTCCTGGACAGGGGCGTTCGCAACACACATATTCGAGCCTGGCAGGACGCCGGGCCATTTGGGGACACAGATGGACATGCACACCAAGGCGCTCAAACCGCGCCTGTCGTTCTGGCAGTTGTGGAACATGAGCTTCGGCTTCTTCGGCATCCAGTTCGGCTTCGCCCTGCAGAACGCCAACACCAGCCGCATCTTCTCCACGCTCGGCGCCAATCCCGACGACCTGGCCCTGTTCTGGCTGGCCGCGCCGGTCACGGGCCTGCTGGTGCAGCCGGTGATCGGCTACATGAGCGACAACACCTGGCACCCGAAGTGGGGCCGCCGCCGGCCCTTCTTCTTTGTCGGCGCGCTGCTGGCCGCGATCGCCATGTTCCTGATGCCGAATTCCTCGGCGCTGTGGATGGCAGTCGCCGTGCTGTGGATGATGGACGCCGCGATCAACGTCTCGATGGAGCCCTTCCGCGCTTTCGTCGGCGACAAGCTCGACGTTTCGCAGCAGACCGCGGGCTATGCGATGCAGACCTTCTTCATCGGCTGCGGCGCGGTCATCGCCTCGCTGCTGCCGACCATTTTCACCCACCTCGGCGTGCCCAACGTACCGGTCGACGGCAGCATCCCCGACACCGTGCGCTATTCGTTCTACGCGGGTGCGCTGGTCTTCATCGTCGCCGTCAGCTGGACCGTGTTCACCGCCGACGAGCTGCCGCCGGCCGACATGGCCTCGTTCAACAGCGAGCGCCAGCATGCGCGCCGCTTTGGCGTCGCCTTTGCCGAGATTTTCAAGGGCTTCGCCCACATGCCGAAGACGATGGTGCAGCTCGCCTTCGTCCAGTTCTTCACCTGGATCGCGCTGTTCGCGATGTGGATCTACACGGGCAGCGCGATTGCCGATTCCGTCTACGGCACCCGCGACGCGCAATCGGCGGCCTTCCAGGACGCCGGCAACTGGGTCGGCATCATGTTCGCCGTGTACAGTGGCGTCTCGGCGCTGGCCGCTTTTATTTTGCCGGTGTTTGCCCGCGCGACCAGCCGCAAGGCCGTGCACGCCGTGTGCCTGGCGATTGGGGGATGTAGCCTGGCCAGCATCGCCGCCATCGATACCAAAGCCATGCTGATGCTGCCGATGATCGGCGTCGGCATCGCCTGGGCCAGCATTTTGACCATGCCGTACGCGATCCTGGCGGGCGCCTTGCCGGCCAAGCGCATGGGTTATTTCATGGGCCTGTTTAACTTCTTCGTCGTGATCCCGCAGATCGTCAGCGGCCTGCTGCTCGGTTTCGTCACCCGCGAGTTCTTCCACGGGCATACCGTGCAGACGGTGGCGCTGGGCGGCGGCTGCATGCTGCTGGCCGCCGTATTGACGCTGGCGGTGACCGATAAAGCGCGCAACTGAATCCAGCTAAGCCTGCGCCATGCTTTTCTCCCCTGTCGTATCGTAACGTTTTATCAACTAACGAACGCATTCACATCGGGAGCGAAGCATGACGATTCAGACCGTGGCAACGACGCCATTTGCCGGCCAGCGTCCGGGTACCTCGGGCCTGCGCAAGAAGGTGACGGAATTCCAGAA
>DASVTJ010000653.1:0-9047 GCA_036387635.1 Duganella sp. | reverse complement strand
CTGGGTAATTTCGATCAGCGTTTCCTTGGCCAGCTCGAGCAGCGCGACAAAGTTCACCACCACCACCGGCACGCCGCCGGCGATGTCGAACAGATCGGCGAACTCGACGAAGCGGCTCGATTGCAGGCGCCGCAAGATGCCCGTCATGTGCTCGCGCACCGACAGTTCCTCGCGGCTGATCTTGTGGTGCTGGGTCAGCGTGGCGCGCTTCATCACGTCCAGCCACGCCTGCTGCAAGTCGATCGGCGCCACCTCCGGCCAGGTCGGCACCAAGCTTTGCTCGATGAAGATTTGCGTGCGCACGAAATCGCGGTCCACTTGCGGCATCGTGTTCAGGTCGTACGCGGCCAGCTTGATCTGCTCGTATTCCAGCAGACGCCGCACCAGCTCGGCGCGCGGGTCGTCGCTCTCGATCTCCAGGTCCGACTGCCGCTGCGGCAGCAGCATGCGCGACTTGATTTCAATCAGCATCGCCGCCATCAGCAGATATTCGGCCGCCAGTTCCAGATTGGACAGCCGGATCTGGTCGACATACTTCAGGTATTGCAGCGTCAGCTGCGCCATCGGGATGTCGAGGATGTTGAAGTTTTGCTTGCGGATCAGGTAGAGCAGCAGGTCGAGCGGCCCTTCGAACGCGTCGAGGAAAATTTCCAGCGCGTCCGGCGGAATGTACAGATCGTTGGGCATCTTGAGCAGCGGCTCGCCGTACAGCCGGGCGAGGGCCGCCACTTCGGAGGTGACGGCGGCGGCGGCGCCGACGATCTCCGGCGGCACGGGTGCCTGCGCTGCGGCGCCGCCGTCGGCCGTTACCGCCGGCCTCAGGCCCTCGACCGCGCTGGCTGGCTGGTCTGCCGGCCTTTCAGCCGTATCGTCTGGCAACATCTTTGCCGCCCCAAGTCCTTAGACTTTGTTCTGGTACACGTAGGCTTGTTGCTTGACGGCCGACGCGAGCTGGCGTTCCTGCTCGTCGAGCGATACCGGCGCCTTGTCCCACAGCAGGGCGCGGCCCAGACGTTGACTTTCTTCGATCGCCGGGTTCTTTTCCTTCAACAACTTGATGAACAAGGTGTGGTCGGATTCGTAATTCGCATGTTGTTTAGAGAGTTTCATATGGTCCAAGTGAGTGGCTCAGCAATAGGTATTTTACCGCGCCCCGGCGTCGACGCGCTAATTCTATCGCTAGCGGCGACGCAAAGCAGTGGAATCGGGTATGCTCAGAGGGTAATGTTGCAAAGATGGAACGAGAATATAGAGCGACAATGACGTAATGATATGACGCAGCGCCTGACCTCCAAGAACATTTTCCTGCTGACCCTGCCACCCTTGCTGTGGGCCGGCAACGCCATCGTCGGCCGGCTGGTGCACGATCAGCTGCCGCCGGTGCTGCTGAACCTGCTGCGCTGGACGATCGCCTTCCTGATACTGCTCCCGCTGGCCGGACCGGTGTTCGGGCGCGAGGCCGGCATGTGGCGCAGCTGGAAACTGTTCGCCATGCTGGGCCTGCTCGGCATCGGCATGTACAACGCGCTGCAGTATCTGGCGCTGCAAAGCTCCACGCCGATCAATGTCACGCTGGTCGCTTCCGGCCTGCCGGTGTGGATGCTGCTGACGGGCCGGCTGTTCTTCGGCGTGCCGGTCGCCCGGCGCCAAGTGGCCGGCGCGGCGCTGTCGATCACCGGCGTGGTGCTGGTGCTGGCGCGCGGTGAATGGCGCCACGTGCTGGAGCTGCGCCTGGTGGCGGGCGACCTGTTCATGATCCTGGCGACGATCGCCTGGTCGTTCTACAGCTGGTTGCTGATGCGGGCGAAGGAGCCGGCCGCGCTCCGCGCCGACTGGGCCGGCTTCCTCCTGGCGCAGGTCGGCTTCGGCGTGCTGTGGTCGGGCGGCTTCGCGCTCGGCGAGCAGGCGCTGGGCGCCATTGCCGTGCAGTGGAGCTGGATGCTGGCGGCGGCGCTGCTTTACGTCGCGGTGTTCCCGGCCGTGATCGCGTTCCGTTGCTGGGGCGAGGGCGTGCGTCAGGCCGGACCGTCCATCGGCGCCTTCTTCGTCAATTTGACGCCGCTGTTTACGGCGCTGTTGTCGTCGGCGTTCCTCGGCGAGGCGCCGCACGGCTACCACGTGGCGGCGTTCGCGCTCATCGTCGGCGGCATCGTCGTGTCGGCGCGCTGAAGCCGATGGCTAGCCCGCCGCCAATTTGAGCGCGTCGATAAACACCCGCACTTTTTGCGGCACGTGCGGCGTCGCCGGGAACACGCAGTGGATATCGGATTCGGCCTGCGACCATGCGGGCAGCAGCGGCACCAGGCGGACGGCGGCCACGTCCTCCCGCGTCAGGAAGGTGGTGGCGAGCAGCACGCCGACCCCGGCCAGCGCGGCGGCGCGGCTGGCATAGGCCGTATTGGTGGAAAATACCGTGTGCCGCATGCGCATCTCGCGCAGCCGGCCGGCACCATCGTCAAGCGTGAACACCCTCGGCTGCGGCAGCACGGACAGCGCGATGAAGGGCAGCGATTCGAGCGCGTCCGGATCGTCCGGCATGCCATGGCTGGCGATGAAATCGGGACTGGCCACCAACCAGCGCTTCAGCGGCCCGACGCGCGTGGCCATGTGGCTGGAATCGGCCAGCTTGCCCAGCCTGACCGTCACGTCGATGCCCTCGGCGATCAAGTCGATCACCTGGTCGCCACACACCAGGTCGATGTGCAGCGACGGGTAGCGCGCGCGCAGTTGCGCCAGCACCGGCGCCACCACCATCACGCCGTAGTCGATGGGCGAGGCCACGCGCAGCGTGCCTTGCGGGATGTCGCGCCCGGTGCGCGCCTGCTCGATCGCCTGCTCGGCCGATTGCAGCAGTTGACGGCTGGCGGCGTAGAAGGCGCGCCCGGCCTCGGTCAGGCTCAGCCTGCGGGTCGAGCGTAACAGCAGGCCGACGCCGATTTCCGCCTCCAGCAACTGCATATGTTTGCTGACCATCGACTTGGCCAGCCCCAGCCGCGCTGCGGCGGCCGTCAACGTGCCGGCTTCCACCACGGCGACAAAGGTGATCAGGCGGTTCAGATTGACGGTATTTAAATTGACCATGGCGGCCATTATCGCTCGATTGTGTACTTTGAGTGAACTCAGATTCCGATATTGTCCGCCTTATCGGCACGCAGCTGGCTGCCTATACTCAATCGTCATTCACTCATCACTACAAGGACTTGCCATGAAACTCTACGGCTTCCCGCTTTCCGGCCATTCGCACCGCGTCGAGTTGTTCCTCAATTTGCTGAAGCTGCCGTACGAGTTCGTGCCGATGCCATTGGCCGGCGGCCGGCACCGCACGCCGGAGTTCCTGGCGCTGAACGGCTTCGGCGAAGTGCCTGTGCTGGAAGACGGCGACGTGGTGCTGGCCGATTCAACCGCGATCCTGGTGTACGTGGCGGCCAAATACGACGACAGCGGCCGCTGGCTGCCGCGCGATCCGCTCGGCGCGGCCTTGGTGCAGCGCTGGCTGTCGGCCGCCTCGGGCAAGATCGCCTACGGTCCCGCCGCCGCGCGCATGGTGACGGTGTTCGGCGCCACTATCGATCACGCGTACGTCAAGGGTGTGGCGGTGCGCCTGTTCGAGGTGATGGAGCGCGAGTTGCAGGGGCGCCGCTATCTGGTGGGAGAACAGGCCACCATCGCCGACGTCGCCGCGTTCGGCTACATCGAGCATGCGCCGGAAGGCGGCGTCTCGCTCAAGCCGTATCCGAACATCCGCGCCTGGCTGGCCAACGTGCGCGCGCTGCCGGGCTTCATCGCGATGCCCGCGACACAAGCCGGCGTGGCGCCGGAAGAGGTCTAAGCCATGGGCGCCGCCACATCTCCGTTCCACCGCGATGAACTGGCGATCCAGCAGCGCGTCGGCGTGCCCGGGCAGATGGCCGGCGCCGCCGCCGGCATACGCGACCATATGCCGGAACAGCATCGCCACTTCTTCGCGTCGCTGCCGTTCTTCTTCCTCGGCGCGCTGGACGCGGCCGGACAGCCATGGGCGACCATCCTCGCCGGCGACCCCGGTTTCATCTCGGCGCCGGACGCGCGCACGCTCGATATCGCCGGCGGCATGCTGGCCGGCGACCCGCTGCAAGACCAATTGCATGTCGGCGACCATGTCGGCGGCCTGGGACTGGCGCCGGCCACCCGCCGCCGCAACCGCGTCAACGGCGTGATCGCCGCGATGCCGGCGCTATCGACGCTATCGGCGATAGCGCCGGCCACGTCCAACCACGATGGCGCCATGCGCATCGCCGTTGCGCAAAGCTTCGGCAACTGCCCGCAGTACATTCAGCATCGCCAACATCGTCAGCATCGCCAGCACGAAACGCCGCAGGTGGTGCGCGCCATGGCCTTGAGCGCGCGCGACCGCGAGCTGATCGCGCGCGCCGATACCTTCTTTATCGCCAGCGCCAACCTGGACGCCGACGCCGGGCCGGGACGCGGCGTCGACATGTCGCATCGCGGCGGCCGTCCCGGCTTTGTGCGCGTCGACGACGAACACACGCTCACGTCGCTGGAATTCGTCGGCAATTTTTTCTTCAATACGATGGGTAACCTGCTCGGGCATCCGCGCGCCGGGCTGCTGTTCATTGACTTCGAGCGCGGCGACTTGCTGCATGTGGCGGTGGAGGGCGAGATCATCTGGGAAGGGGTGGAAGTACGGGCCTTCGCCGGCGCCGGGCGGCTGCTGCGTTTTCACGTGCGCGAAGTGGTGCGCAACGTAGGCGCGCTGCCGTTTCGCTGGACCGACGCCCAGCCGGCGGTGCAATTGGCCCGCACCGGCAACTGGGCCGAGGCGGACCGCGTTCTCGGTAGCGACGGTATCAGCCTAGCGATTTGATGTAGCGCGGATCGATCTGCGCGCAGTAGGATGCGCAGGCGTGGCGCGCGGCGTTGGCCGCCGCGTGCACCAGCATCTCGGCGTTGGCGTGGAAGCACAGCGAGACGATGATCGATGGCGGCTCCGGCTGCACCGGCAGTTCGATGAATTCGCCGCTTTCCAGCGAGCCGACCACGAACAGGCTGGGAATCGCCGCCACGCCGTAGCCGTCCTTGACCAGTTGTACGATCGCCGCCACCGACGGCGAGCAGGTGATGCGGGTCTGCTCCAGCGGGATCGCCGCCAGGTTGGCCATTCTGCTGACGATGTCCTCCAGCGCCCGTTGCGGCGCGGTGCCGCGCCCGAACGTCAGGATCGGCAGCTGCAACAGGCGCTGGTTCAGCCCTTCCTTGCGCGTGTCGAGCAGGCCGCGGCGCGCGATCCAGTGCAGCGGATACAGCGCCATCGCCTCGGAGACGATGTCGCTGCTCTCCACCCCCTCGACCTGGATCACCAGATCGAGCTCGCGCGCGCGCAGGCGCCGCTCCAGCACATTGCTGATGTCGACCGCCAGGTCCACTTCGAGCTCGGGATACAACACATTGAGCTGGCGGATGTACTGTGCCAGCCAGCTGTGGACCACCGATTCGATCACACCCAGACGCAGGCGGCCGCGCACCGCACTATCTTTGTGCGCGGCCGCCTGCAACCGACGCGTGGCGTCGACCACCGCCTTGGCGTGCCCCAACAGGTACTCGGCGTTGGCCGTCAGGCGGAAGTCCTTGCTTGTGCGGTCGATCAGTTCCGTCTGCAATTCCTCCTCTAGGGACTTGATGCGCAGCGAGATCGCCGCCGGCGTCGCGTGCAGGGCGCGGGCGGTGGCACGGAAGCTGCGTAGCTGCGCGAGCGTGACGAAGGTTTCAAGGAATCGGGTGTTCATGGGTCAAGAATACCTTAACCTTATGCACCGGGATAGCGCACAGCGATAAGAAAAACTATACAACAGCAGCAAAAATAACTAGATGGCATGACAACGTATTCACGTTTATTCTGAAGTCATGCAGATCTAACATGACAATGAGCGATATGACGATGACTTCGACCATGACTCCGACCTTAACTTCGACCACGACCCCGCTTGAACTCAGGCACAAGGTCCGCAGCGGCGAATTCCGCCTGCCGACGGCAGGCTATTGCGGCGACTATGCCCAGGCCAACCTTGTGATCCTGCCGCAGGCCGACGCGGGCGCGTTTTTACTTTTTTGCCAGCGCAACCAGCGCGCCTGTCCGCTGCTGGCGGTGGGCGAACCGGGTCAGTGGAATGTCGCCAGCCTTGGCGCCGACATGGACCTGCGCAGCGACACGCCCGGCTACAACGTTTATCGGGGCGGCGAGCTGGCGGCGCAGACCCACGCGCTGCATGATCTCTGGCGCGACGATCTGGTGGTGTTCGCGATCGGCTGTTCATTCTCCTTCGAACAGATGCTGATCGACGCCGGCATCGCGCTGCGCCACATCGAACAGCGTCGCAACGTCGCCATGTACCGCACCAACATCGCCAACCGCGTCGCCGGCCCGTTCGGCGGGCAGATGGTGGTGTCGATGCGGCCGATGAAGGCGGCCGACGCCATCCGCGCCATCCAGATCACCAGCCGCTTCCCGGCCATCCACGGCGCCCCGGTGCATCTTGGCGATCCGTCCCTGATCGGCATCGCCGACCTGGATCGCCCCGACTATGGCGATGCGGTCGAGGTCATGCCCGACGAAATTCCGGTGTTCTGGGCCTGCGGCGTGACGCCGCAGGAAGCCATCCGCCACGCGCGCCTGCCGCTGGCGATCACGCACCAGCCGGGGTACATGCTGGTGACCGATATCCGCAACGCCTCGCTGGCCGCGCTTTGACTTAGCCACGTTTAAAACCATCGCGGTATCCGTACCGGAGGCGCGCCGCGCCGCCGTGGGGACCTGTCGCGTCTAAAAAAGGGAGAGAGCACGATGAACACGAAAGTAGCAAGCACCAGCCAGCCGGAAGGATACTTCGCCTGGTTCCACGCCTTGACCAGCAAGGAGCGCCGCACCTTCTGGAGCTGCAAGATCGGCTACGCGCTCGACGCCATGGACACACAGTTCCTCAGCTTCGTGATCCCGACCTTGATCGCCACCTGGGGTTTGTCGAAGGGCGACGCCGGTTTGATCGGCACCGTCACCTTGCTCACCTCCGCGCTGGGCGGTTGGATCGCCGGCATCATGTCCGACCGTATCGGCCGCGTCAAGACGCTGCAGATAACCATTCTGTGGTTCGCCTTCTTCACCGTGCTGTGCGGCTTCGCGCAGAACTTCGAGCAGTTGCTGTGGGCGCGCGGCCTGATGGGCTTTGGCATGGGCGGCGAATGGACCGCCGGCGCCATCCTGATCGGCGAGGTAATACGCGCCAAGGACCGCGGCAAGGCGGTCGGCATGGTGCAGGCGGGATGGGCGCTCGGTTGGGGCATGTCGGCCTTGCTGTACGCGTTGATGTTCTCGCTGCTGCCGCCCGAGTGGGCATGGCGCTCGCTGTTCCTGCTGGGGATTTTGCCGGCCTTGTTCGTGATCTTCATCCGCCGCTTCGTCGATGAACCGGATGTCTTCATCGCCGAGCAAAACAAGGTGCGTGTCAGCGAGGACCGGGTCAAGTTCACCGCCATCTTCGCGCCGAAGATGCTCAGCGTGACGCTGCGCGCCGTGCTTCTGACCACCGGCGCCCAGGGCGGCTACTACGCCATCACCACCTGGCTGCCGACCTTCCTCAAGACCGAGCGCCACCTGACGGTGCTGGGCACCGGCGGCTACTTGGCGATGGTCATCGTCGGCTCGTACGTCGGCTACATCGTCAGCGCGTTCCTGACCGACTACCTGGGGCGAAAAAAGAACTTCATCCTGTTCGCCACCGGTTCGATGTGCATCGCGCTGGCCTACACCCGGCTGCCGGTAACCGACAACGTGATGCTGTTCCTCGGGTTTCCGCTCGGCTTTTGCGTGTCCGGCGTCTTCAGCGGCATGGGCGCCTTCCTGACCGAGTTGTTCCCGACCTCGATGCGCGGCTCCGGCCAGGGCTTCAGCTACAACATGGGCCGCGCCATCGGCTCGTTGTTCCCGCTGATGATCGGCTTGAGCAGCCAGTCGATGGCGCTGGGCGAGGCGATCGGCATTTTCGCCGGCGTCGCCTATGGCGTGATGATCCTGGCCGCGCTAACGCTGCCCGAAACCGCCGGCAAACAACTCGAATCCTGATTCAACCTTAAAGACGATTCTCTGTAACGAACAAGGCTCCAACATGAAAAACGACATCTCCACCCAACCACCGCGCTGGCAATTCTGGGTCGACCGCGGCGGCACCTTCACCGACATCGTCGCCCGCCGCCCTGACGGCAAGCTGGTGACGCACAAGCTGCTGTCCGAATCCCCGGAGCGTTACGACGACGCGGTCACGCAAGGCATGCGCGACCTGCTTGGATTGAAAAGCGGCGACCCGCTGCCGGCCGACCAGATCGAAGTGATCAAGATGGGCACCACCGTCGCCACCAACGCCCTGTTGGAGCGTAAAGGCGCGCGCACCGCGCTGGCGATCACGCGCGGCTTCGCCGACCAGCTGCGCATCGGCTACCAGGACCGGCCCGACATCTTCGCCATGCATATCGAGTTGCCGGACCTGATCTACGAACAGGTGATCGAGATCGATGAACGCATCGGCGCGCACGGCGAGGTGCTGAAGGCGCCGGACGAGACGCTGGTGCGGCGCCAGTTCGGTGCGCTGCGCGAGCAAGGCATCGACGCCATCGCGATCGTACTGATGCACGCCTACCGCTATCCGCAGCACGAGCTGCGCCTGCGCGCACTGGCCGAGGCGGCGGGCTTCACGCAGATCTCGGTCAGCCACCAGGTCAGCCCGTTGATGAAGATCGTCGGCCGTGGCGACACCACGGTGGTCGACGCCTACCTGTCGCCGGTGCTGCGCGATTACGTCTCGCGGGTGTCGGCCGAGGTGAGGGCTGATGGCGGCCAGGCCCGCATCATGTTCATGCAATCGAACGGCGGCCTGACCGACGCCGGCCGCTTCCAGGGCAAGGACGCGATCCTGTCCGGTCCCGCCGGCGGCATCGTCGGCGCCGTCAAGAGCTGCGAGGCGATCGGCCTGAAACAGGTGATCGGCTTCGACATGGGCGGC
>DASVTJ010000652.1:0-7410 GCA_036387635.1 Duganella sp. | reverse complement strand
CGATGCGGTAGAATGCGCAGGCCGGGAGCTTGAAAAAACCGAGTGTAGCGATTTTATTTGACGCATGGCCTGATTTATTAGCTTATCGATGCAAAAACAAGAAGAGGAGACCATGGCAGGCGAGGGCCCATTGGCCGCGCGCTGGCATCGGCTTCGTGCCGCCTACCGCTTCTGTAATCTGGCCACCCACCATGTGCTGGGATTCACGGTCAAGCTGTTGCTGCTGCTGTATTTCGCCTTCACCATCCTGTTCCTGGTGCTGCGCTACGCGGTGCTGCCGAACATCGACCACTACAAGGGCGATATCGAGCGCGCCGCCAGCCGCGCCACCGGCAATCAAGTTTCCATATCCCGCATCTACGCCGCCTGGAACGGCTTGCGCCCCAGCCTGTACCTGGGCGACGTGTCGCTGCGCGACCGCCAGGGCCGGCAAGTGCTGGCGCTGCCAAGCGTGGCGGCCACGTTGTCGTGGTGGAGCGTGCTGGCCGGCGGGCCGCGCTTCGAGTCGCTGGTGTTCACGCGTCCCGAACTCGATATCCGCCGCGAAGCCGACGGCCGCCTGTACGCGGCCGGCATGTATCTCGACCCGAACAAGCCGAGCGACGGCAAGGCGGCCGACTGGCTGCTGTCGCAGCGCGAGATCGTCATCCGCGAAGGCCGCGTGCAATGGACCGACAAGCTGCGGGCGGCCGCTGCCGATACTCCACCGCTGGCGCTGGAGGGCGTCACCTTCGTGCTGCGCAACAAGTGGCTGCGCCATCAGATGGCGCTGAAGGCGACGCCGCCGGCCGCGCTGGCCGCGCCGCTCGACGTGCGCGCCGATTTTACCCATCCGGCCTTCGCCAGCCGCGTCTCCAACGCGTCGATGTGGAAGGGCGAGCTGTACGCCGATATCCGCGACACCGACGTCGCCGCCTGGAAAACCTGGCTCGATCTGCCATTCGTCTTGAACAGCGGCGGCGGCTCGCTGCGCGCCTGGCTCAACTTCGATCAATCGCGTCTGACCGCCGTGACCGCCGACGTCGGCCTGCGCGACGTGTCGGCGGTGCTGGGCAAGGATTTGCCGCTGCTGGACTTGCGCCGGCTGACCGGCCGCATCGCCGCCCGCGAGGATACGCCGCCGGTGGCGCCTGCGGTGGTCAAGGGTGGCGGCCCGCAAAAGTTCGGCGCGCGCGGCCACAGCATCGAGCTGACCAATCTGACCTTGACCACCAGCGACGGCCTGGTGATGGCGCCGACGTCGCTGTCGGAAACCTATGTCGCCGCCAGCGGTTCGCGGCCGGAAAAAATCCAGCTGCGCGCGCCGCAGCTCGACTTGCAAACCGTGGCCGGGCTGGCGCAGCGCCTGCCGCTGACCGCCGTCCAGCGCAAGCTGCTGGGCGACGCCGCCCCGCGCGGCCTGCTGCGCAATTTCTCGGCCGAATGGACCGGCACCTTCCCGGCCTTGCAGTCGTACCGGGTCAAGGGCGACCTGGTGGGCGTCGGCCTGCAACCGCAGCCGCCGCGTTTGGGGCAGCCGAAGACGGCCAAGTCGCCGGCCATCGCCGCCTTGCCGGGCATTCCCGGCTTCGACAACCTGACCGGTTCGATCGACGCGTCCGACAAGGGCGGCAAGTTCAGCCTCGATTCGCAGCAGCTGGTGCTGCAAATGCCCGATTACTTCAGCGACGCCGCGATGCCGTTCGACAGCCTGAAGCTGAACGCGCGCTGGTCGTTCGAACCGGACAACCAGCTGCTGTTGCGCATCGACCAGATGGCGTTCGCGCAGCAGGGCCTGAGCGGCACCTTGAGCGGCAGCCATACGATGCCGCTGGCCGGCAAGGGCAAGGGCAACGGGCTGGGCAAGGCCGATCTGACCGGCACCTTGACCGGCTTCGCGCTGAACCGGATCGACCGTTTCCTGCCGATGCAGACGCCGCACGAGTTGCGCGCCTGGCTGACCGGCGCGCTGCAAGGCGGCGTCGCCAACGACGTCGACGTGCGCCTGCGCGGCGAGCTGGCGCATTTCCCGTTCCATGGCGAGCATGCCGCGCACGGCGAGTTCCGCGTGGCCGGCAAGCTCACCGACGGCAAGCTCAGCTATTCGCCGCATCACACGCTGCATGACGGCAAGGCGCTGGACAAGGACGGCCAGCCGCTGCCGTTGTGGCCGCTCGCCGAGCACATCAACGGCAGCTTCCTGTTCGACCGCGCCCGCATGGAAATCCACGGCGACACGGCCACCACCGGCGGCGCCACGCTGACCGGCGTCAAGGCGGTGATCCCGGACTTGACGATCCACGATTCGATGCTGGAAATCGACGGCAACGCGGCCGCGCCGATGCAGGAATTCCTCAAGTATGTGGCCAACAGCCCGGTGCTGGACTGGATCGCGCATTTCACCGAGGATACCCAGGCCAGCGGCAACGCCACGCTGGCGCTCAAGCTGCAATTGCCGCTGTCGCACATGATCGACGCCAAGGTGCAGGGCGCGCTGCAATTGAATAACAACGACATCACCCTGATGAAGGACTTGCCGCCGGTGCAGGCGGCGCAGGGCAAGATCGAATTCAACGAGCACGGCGTCAACCTCAACCAGCTGTCGGGCATTTTTCTCGACGGCCCGATCGCGATCACCGGCGGCAGCCAGCGCGACAATTCCATCGTCATCAAGCTCGGCGGCATGCTGACCGCCGATGGTTTCCGCAAGACGTATCCGATGCCGGTGATGCAGCGCCTCGGCAGCCATTTTTCCGGCGCCGCGCGCTACAACGGCACCGTGACCGTGCGCGACCATCAATTGACGGTGGCGGTCGATTCGAACCTGGCCGGTCTGGGGCTCGATCTGCCGGCGCCGGTCAACAAGTCGGCGCCGGAGGCGATGCCGCTGCGCTTTCTGCTGACCAGCGCGCTGACGCCGGACGCCGGCGGCGCCTTGCGCGACGAGATGCGCATTTCGCTCGGCAGCAGCATCGCGGCGCGCTATCAGCGGCAAAAGACCGACAAGGCGCCATGGAAACTGGTGCGCGGCGGCATCGGCATCAACACGCCGCCGCCCGAACCCGACAGCGGGCTGGCGGTCAACATCAGCCTGCCGGCGCTGAACATCGACTCGTGGCTGGACTTCGGCAACTCGGTTGCCGGCCAGACCCAGGGCGCCGCCGCCGCGCCGGCCACGCCGGCTCCGACTGCCGTGGCCACGTCGGCGCCGGCCGATGGCGCCGACGTCGCCCAATACGTCATGCCCGACACCATCGCCGTGCGCAGCATCCAACTGGTGATCGGCGACCGCAAACTGGAGAATGTGGTGGTGGGCGTCAGCCGCCACAAAACGGTCTGGCAGGCCAGCATCGACTCGACCCAGGCCAACGGCTATATCACGTGGAGCGAACCGTCCACCGGGCACGGCCTGGGCAAGGTGACGGCGCGCCTGTCGTCGCTGGTGATCCCGGCGTCGGCGTCGAAGGAGGTGCAGGATTTGCTGTCGGACGGCAAGAGCGCCGCCGCGTCGATCCCGGCGCTGGACGTGGTGGTCGAGCGTCTGGAACTGTTCAACAAACCGCTGGGCCAGCTGGAGCTGCAAGCGAGCAATGCCCAGCTGCCCAACGGGCGCGCGCGCGAGTGGCGCATCAACAAGCTGTCGCTGGCCAACGCCGACGGCGAGCTGACCGGCACCGGAAAATGGGTCACGCGCGACGGCGCCCACAACACCAGCCTGAACTTCAAGCTCGCCATCGCCGACGCCGGCAAGCTGCTGGACCAGTTCGGCTTCGTCGGCACGGTCAAGAACGGCAATGGCTCGCTCAGCGGCGACATCGCCTGGAAGGGCTTGCCGTATTCGCTGGACCTGCCAAGCCTGGAAGGCCAACTCACGATGCACGTCGAAAAAGGCCAGTTCCTCAAACAGGACCCGGGCGCCGCCAAGCTGCTCGGCGTGCTCAGCCTGCAAGCGTTGCCGCGCCTGCTCAAACTCGATTTCCACGACGTCTTCTCAGAGGGCCTGGCCTTCGACGGCCTGAGCGCCAACGCCAGCATCCACCACGGCATCGCCAAGACCGACAATCTGAAGATGCACGGCATGGCCGCCACCGTCTTGATGGACGGCACTGCCGACATCGCCAACGAGCTGGCCAATCTGCACGTGGTGGTGATACCACAAGTGAACCTGGGCACCGCGCCGCTGGTGTACGCGCTGGCGGTCAACCCGGTCATCGGCCTGGGCAGCTTCCTGGCGCAGCTGTTCCTCAGCGCGCCGGTGATGAAGGCGCTGACCTATCATATGCAGGTCACCGGGCCGTGGAAGGCGCCGGTGGTTACCAAGCTCGACGGCGCCAGGGCGGAATCGCCGCCGGCCGCCGCCAGCACGCCTTAACCTTGAAACGGGAACGCCATGACTAAAGTCGCCGCAGTACAAATGATTTCCTCGCCGTCCGTGACGGAGAATATCGCCACCGCGCGCCGTCTGGTCACGCAGGCCGCCGACGGCGGCGCGCGCCTGGTGCTGCTGCCGGAATACTGGGCCATCATGGGCTTGAGCGACAGCGACAAGGTGGCCGTGGCCGAACCGCTGGGCGCCGGGCCGATCCAGGACTTCATGTCCTCGCTGGCGCGGGAGCTGGGCATCTGGCTGATCGGCGGCACCTTGCCGCTCGCTTCCGACGATCCGGCCAAGGTGGTCAACACCACGCTGGTCTACAACGACCAAGGCGGGCATGTGGGCCGCTACGACAAGATCCACCTGTTCGGCTTCACCAAGGGCACCGAGTCGTACAACGAATCGAAGACGATCGTGCCGGGCACGCAGGTCGGCGTGGTCGAGGCGCCGTTCGGCAAGATCGGCATGTCGGTCTGCTACGACCTGCGCTTCCCCGAGCTGTACCGCGCGATGGGGCCGGTGTCGCTGATCGTCGTGCCGGCCGCCTTCACCTACACCACCGGCCAGGCGCACTGGGAAATCCTGCTGCGCGCGCGCGCCATCGAAAACCAGTGCTACGTGCTGGCGGCCGCGCAGGGCGGCACGCATCCGAACGGCCGCCGCACTTGGGGCCACAGCATGCTGGTCGACCCGTGGGGCGCGGTCAAGGACGTGCTGGCCGAGGGCGAGGGCGTGGTGCGGGGCGAGATCGACCCGCTGTTCATCGAAGGCGTGCGCGACAGCCTGCCGGCGCTGAAGCACCGCACCATGTAACCACAGCACGCGACATCATCGAACCGGAGCACCATCATGAAGCCATTTGAACCGAATCTGTCCACGCTGGCCGTCGCCCGCGACATCCTGCTGACGCCGTTCGGGCTGGACGAGGCCAAGCTGCTCAAGACGCTCGGCGCGATGTTCACGCACAAGGTCGACTACGCCGATCTGTATTTCCAGTTCACCAAACACGAGGGCTGGAGCCTGGAAGAGGGCATCGTCAAGACCGGCAGTTTTTCGATCGACCAGGGCGTCGGCGTGCGCGCGATCTCGGGCGACAAGACGGCGTTTGCGTACTCCGACGAAATCTCCGAATCGGCGCTGATGGACGCGGCCGCCGCTACCCGCACCATCGCCCGCGCCGGCGCCGGCAAGATCAAGGTGGCCGGCGCGATGAAGCCGACCGGCGGCCGCTCGCTGTACCTGCCGAACGATCCGCTGGCGTCGCTCGACGCGACCGCCAAGGTCAAGCTGCTCGAGCGCGTGGAAAAGATGGCGCGCGCCAAGGACCCGCGCGTGGTGCAGGTCATGGCCGGCTTGTCCGGCGAATACGACGTGGTGCTGGTGGTGCGCAGCGACGGCGTGCTGGCGGCCGATATCCGGCCGCTGGTGCGCGTGTCGCTGACGGTCATCGTCGAGCAGAACGGCCGCCGCGAAGTGGGCTCGTCCGGTGGCGGCGGGCGTTACGACTACGGTTATTTCAGCGATGCCTTGCTCGACTTCTACGCCACCGAGGCGGTCAAGTCGGCGGTCGTCAATCTGGATGCGCGCCCGGCGCCGGCCGGCCCGATGACCGTGGTGCTGGGGCCGGGCTGGCCCGGCATCCTGCTGCACGAGGCCATCGGCCACGGGCTGGAAGGCGACTTCAACCGCAAAGGCTCGTCGACGTTTTCGGGCCGCATCGGCGAGCGTGTCGCCGCCAGCGGTGTGACGGTGGTCGACGACGGCACCTTGGCCGACCGGCGCGGTTCGCTCAACATCGACGACGAAGGCAATCCGACCCAGTGCACGACGCTGATCGAGGATGGCATTTTGAAGGGCTATATCCAGGATACGATGAACGCGCGCCTGATGAAGATGCCGGTGACCGGCAACGCGCGGCGCCAGTCGTTCGCGCATTTGCCGATGCCGCGCATGACCAACACTTATATGCTGGGTGGCGACAAGGACCCGGACGAGATTCTGGCGTCGGTCAAGAACGGCTTGTACGCTGTGAACTTCGGCGGCGGGCAGGTCGATATCACCAACGGCAAGTTCGTGTTTTCGGCCAGCGAAGCGTACATGGTGGAGAACGGCAAGATCACGTATCCGGTCAAGGGCGCGACGCTGATCGGCAACGGGCCGGAGGTGCTGAACCGGGTGTCGATGATCGGCAACGACATGCGGCTCGATCCGGGCGTCGGCGTGTGCGGCAAGGAAGGCCAGAGCGTGCCGGTCGGCGTCGGCCAGCCGACGTTGCGCATCGATGGCGTGACCGTCGGCGGCACGGCGTAACTTCCACCACGACCACGAGACCACACAGCCACGTAAGGCAGATTACGGCGTGCCGCCTAATCCGCCCGACGTGTCCACGTGTCCACGTATCAGAACTTGTACGTCGCCTTGACGTAGAAGGTGCGGCCCAGCGGGTCGGTGTAACGCGGATCGTAGCCGCTCTGGAACGTCGTGCCCTGGTTGGTGTACGGCGGATCGGTGTCGAACAAATTCTTGATCCCCACCGTCAGTTCCGTGTTCCTGATCCCCGCGTAGCTGCCCGACAATGAATACGTCGAGTACGCGCGCACCTTGTGCACATAGGCGTCGGCCACATCGTTCTGGTCGACATAGCCGCTCAGGTATTTGTTGGCGAAGCTCGCCGCCCACGGGCCTTTTTTCCAGTTGATCGCGGCGTTGTGCTTCCAGCGGAACACCGGCGACTCCTCCGCATACACGCCGACGTTTTGCACGTACGCGCCGCCTGGTTCGTTCTGGTACTCGTAGCTGTGCACCCACGTGCCATCGACGACGAAGCTGAAGTCGCCGGCCGCGCTGCGCGGCAGTTTCCAGCGCAGGCTGGCGTCGATGCCGGACGTGTGCACCTCGCCCAGGTTGTCCAGCAGCGCGTTGACGTATTGCAGCGTCTTGCCGTCGGCCGCGTACACGAAGTAGCTGGCGTACTTGTCGTAGTTATCGAAGATCGTGGTTTCCGACACCGTGCCGATCTTGTCCTTGATCTTGATGTTGAAGTAGTCCAGCGACAC
>DASVTJ010000651.1:0-7413 GCA_036387635.1 Duganella sp. | reverse complement strand
CCAGATCGAGCGGCGCAGCGTCACCGTCGAGGTCAAGGCCCACCATGCGCGCGAGGTCGAACTGCCGTTCGCCGTGACCTTGGCGCAGGCGCTGCCTGAAGGCAGCAAAATGGACTGGATCATCGAAAAAGCGATCGAACTGGGCGTATCGGGCTTCCAGCCGCTGGCGTCGCAGCGCTGCGTTGTGCGGCTCTCGGCCGAACGCGCCGAAAAAAAGATGGGCCACTGGCGCGGCATCATCGAATCGGCGTCCGAGCAGAGCGGGCGCAACCGCTTGGCCCAGCTGGCGCCGCTGCAGGACTACAAGCAATGGATAACCCAGCAGGACCTGCACCGCCGCATCATCCTGACGCCGCGCGCGCAGCAATCGCTGCCGGAGTGGGCAAGCAGCCAGGGACCGCAGGCGGTGACGCTGGTGATCGGTCCGGAGGGCGGCCTGAGCGAGCAGGAGGAAGAGGCCGCGCTGCGCCACGGCGCGCTGGCGTTGTCGATCGGGCCGCGCATCCTGCGCACCGAGACGGCCGCGCTGGCGGCGGTCGGCGCGCTGAGCGCGCTGTGGGGCGGCATGTAGGCGGCGTGTACGCCAATGCAGCACGGCGTGCCCCTACCTTCGGGTAAGTATTATCAAACGCCGCCGCTTCGACTACTCTATGGTTTCCGTCTAACTTTCATTCAAGAGGCCACATGAGCAAAATCGTCATCGTCTACCACTCCGGTTATGGACACACCAAACGGGTCGCCGAACATGTCGGCGAAGGCGCCGGCGGCGAGCTGCTCGCCATCGACGCCGAGGGCAACCTGCCCGACGGCGGCTGGGAAACGCTAGCGGCGGCCGACGCCATCATCTTCGGCACGCCGACCTACATGGGCAACGTCAGCTGGCAGTTCAAAAAATTCGCCGACGCCAGCTCCAAGGTCTGGTTCGCCATGGGCTGGAAGGACAAGGTCTTCGGTGGCTTCACCAACAGCGCCAGCTTCAGCGGCGACAAGCAGGTCACGCTGATCGCCCTGCAAACGCTGGCCTCGCAGCACGGCGGCATCTGGGTCAGCCTCGGCATGCTGCCGTCGAATACCAAGGCCGCCCAGCGCACCGACCTCAACAACCTGGGCGGCTCGGTCGGCGCGATGGCGCAATCGCCGTCGGACGCTGGCGTCGATGAAATCCCGCAGGGCGATCTCGACACCGCCAAGGCTTACGGCACCCGCGTCGCCGCCGTCGCCGCGCGCCTGAAGTAAGCGGCGCGATCAAACACGCCTCGCGCACCTCGCGCACCTCGCTCGACCCTGCACAACCCCGCTCAAACCCGCGCGCGCCGCCAGGCGGCGCGGGTTTTTTTGTCGGCGCGGCCGGGCAGGCACGCTATAATTTTTCTCTGGCGACCGCCAGTTTCCACCATAAAGAAAAGAGTCCGTCGATGGCTGAACCCGAAATCGCGATCATTGAGGCCGCCGCCGTCCAGGCCGCCAAAGCCGGCAAGGAAGAAGACGCCGCGCGCCTGTGGGCACGCGTGCTGGAGCTGGCGCCGGCCCATCCGCTGGCGCTGGCCTCGCTGGGCAAGCGCGCCTTCCGCTACGGCGACCACGCCACCGCCCGCCTCGCGTTCGAGCGCCTGGTGCGCGCCACCCCGAACGAACCGCAAGCCTGGGTCAACCTGGCGCTGGCCTGCCAGGCGCAGAAGGACGAGGCGGCCGAACAGACGGCGATCCACAACGCGCTGGTGGCCGATCCGTCGAACATGGTGGCGCTGATCCTGCGCGCCAACCTGCTCGAGCGCCAGGGCAAGACGCACCAGTCGGCGTCGGTGTACGGCGCGGTGGCCCAGGTCGCCCCGCCGCTGGCGCAGCTCGAGCCGGGGATGCGCGACGCGGTGGAACACGCGATGAAATACGTCGACGACTACCAGGCCGGCTACGGCCGCTTCCTCGACAATTTCCTCGAGCAGCAATACCAGCGCCACGCCGGCGAAGACCTGGGCCGCTTCCGTGAATCGATCGACATCATGGTCGGACGCAAGCGCCGCTACGAGTCCGAGTCGATGCTGTACCACTACCCCGGCCTGCTGCCGACACCGTTCCTGCCGCGCGCGGACTTCCCGTGGCTCGACGCGATCGAGGCCGGCACCGACGCCATCCGCGACGAGTTCCTGGCGGTGCTGCAAAAGGAGGACGGCTTCACGCCCTACCTGACCTACGCCGACGACGTGCCGCACAACCAGTTCGCCGAGTTGAACAACTCGCCGCGCTGGAGCGCCTTCCATTTGTTCAAGGACGGCGCGCCGGTGGTAGCGAACGCCGCGCAATGTCCACGCACCATGGCCCTGCTCGGCGGCGCGCCGCAGCCGCAGCAGGCCGCCCGCACGCCGACCGCGATGTTCTCGCTGCTCAAGCCCAAGACCCGCATCCCGCCCCATGTCGGTGTGAGCAATGCGCGCCTGGTCACCCACCTGCCGCTGATCGTGCCGCCCGGTTGCGGCTTCCGCGTGGCCAACGAGACGCGCCAATGGGTGCCGGGCCAGGCGTGGGTGTTCGACGACACCATCGAGCACGAGGCGTGGAACGACAGCGACAAGCTGCGCGTGGTGCTGATCTTCGACATCTGGCACCCGCACCTGTCGCCGGCCGAGCGCACCATGATCAGCGCCATGACCGAGGCCATGAACGCCTTCAAACGGGGCGACGATCCGGTCGACTATTCGTGACCCGCGCCGGCGCCGCCGGCATAAAAAAAGGCACCCGGCGCAAGCCGGGTGCCTTTTTCACATCGCGTCCTAAGATCAGAAGCGCGCGGTCACGTTCATGTAGATGAAGCGGCCCATCGAATCATATACCTGCGGGAAGGTGTTACCGTTGGCAAAGCCAGCCGCCGTCGTCACGTTGGTCGAGACGATCGGTGGATCCTTGTCCAACAGGTTGTTGATGCCGAGGCTCAGACCGATGTTCTTGGTCAGCGGGTACTGGACGTTCAGGTCCAGGTAGCTACGCGCTGCCAAGTGGTCTTCGATCGACGCCGGCAGATCGTCCGGGCTCGGCGCGGCCAGCAGCGGGCTGTTGTTGCGCGACTCGTGCTTGCTGCCGTGGATATAACGCCAGGTCGCCGCCACGTCGAACTTCCAAGGGGTCGACCAGGTGGCGCGCAGCTTGTGGCGCCATTTTGGCGTCGGTGTGCCGCAGGTCGCGCCGAAGTAGCCGGCGCAGTCGTACTCACCCAAGCCAGGAACGTTCTCGGTGGTCGACTTCCGGGTGTAGGTGCCGTTCATCGCGAAGTTGAAAGAACCCATGGTGCCGGCGCGCAGCGCGTAGGCGGCGCCCAGGTCCCAGCCGGAAGTCGAGACCGAACCGATGTTGGCGTTGGTGGCGACAATGTAGCCCAGCGGACCGCTCGGCGACAGCCACAGCGAACCTTGCTCGTCACGCTTGACCAGCGAGCAGAACACTGGATTGCCGGTGTCCAGGCACTGGTTCAGCGCGATGGTCGGATCGACGGTGCTGATGGTGTCGTCGATTTTGATGTGGAACGCATCGACGGTCACGGTCAGGTCTTTGATCGGGTTGAGCACCAGACCCAGGGTGTAGGTGGTGCCCTTTTCCGGCGCCAGATTCGGATTGCCGCCGGTCAGGCTCGAGTACTGATTTGCCGAGTTCGCTTCCAGGTTGCCGTATTGCGCGGCGGTGACGCCGGTACGGGCGCATTTCTCGAGCGATGCGCTCGGCGAGGTGCCGGCGCAAGGGTCGCTCGACGGGCCGTTGTTGCCGATGGTCTGCGGATTGAACAGGTTGGCGATGGTGGCCGCGCGCACCGCGCGCTGGTAGCTGCCGCGAACCCGAGCTTGCTCAACCGGCGCCCAGTCCACGCCCAAGCCATAGGTGTTGGCCGTGTGGTCGGTGCTGTACTCGGAGCGGCGGAACGAACCGTTGAAGTCGAGCGACTTGGCGAACGGCTTGTTTTCCAGCAGTGGCAGGCGGAATTCGCCGAACACTTCCTTGACGGAGTAACCGTCGGTCAGCGGAGGCGATGCGCCGCTCGAACCGGACAGGTCGCCCGACAGCGACGTCTCGTCGGGCGCGAAGACCAGTTTCTCGGCACGGCGCTCGGCGCCGAAGGACACACCCACGCCGTTGCTCGACCATGGGCTCTTGATGCCGTACACGCCCAAATCGGCGCCGATGTTACCGCCGTAGACGATTTGCTGGGTGTGGCCGGTGATCATGCCCGAGGCGCTCAAGTACTTGAGTTGCTCGGGCGTGATGGCGCCGCCGAACAGGTTGTACGGCACGCACTTCGGGTCGCTGCCGTTGGCGGCCGAGGCGCAAGTGGCCACGCCGTTGACGTTGACCACGTCGAACGCGCGCGCGATGCGGGTGCTCGAGAAGTAGTTGCTGCTGGTCTCGCTGTGGCTGACGCGCGCATACTGGCCGAATACGTCATAGCTCCAGTTGCCCACTTCGCCCTTGACGCCCAGCACTTCACGGAACGAGGTGTCGCTGATCGAGTTGACGCGCGGACCGCCCTCGACGTTGCGCTTGCCGATCGTGACCGGGGTGACGCTGCCCGGGGTGTTGAGGCCGAGCGCGTCGCGCCATGCCTGGGTCAGCATCGGATTGTCGGCGCGGACATTGGCCTGGATGCCGTAGAAGATGCCGCCCGGCGCGATTTGCGCGTCGGTCGAGTAGTTGTGGAAGCCGAACTGCTGGTAGACGCGCATCTTGTCGGTGACGTCGAAGTGCGCCATCGCGTTGAAGCCGTAGATCTGCGACGGACGCTGCAGGTAGTTCAGCGGGCCGAAGTTGTACGAATCGGTGGCGGAACTGTAGCGCTTGACGCCACCGCTGCCATCGTTGGTGTAGCCGATGCCGCCGGTGCGGCGCACGGTGATGCGGCCGCTGGCCTGGGTGCCCGAACCGACGCAGCTGAAACCGTCCTCGCTGCCCGACAGCGCGCACGCCGAGAAGTCGCGCTGCGACTGCAGCATCGGATCGGTTTCTTTATAGCTGAAATACAGCGTGGCGTTACCGCGATTGTCGGCGAAGTTGCCGCCCACCAGGACGCTGGCGTCCTTGGTCTTGCCGTCGAACTTGGCGTTGCCCGGCAGCGGATTGTTGGAAGCGGACACGGCCCCGGCGGCGCCGTTGCCCTGCTGGTGGTTATAGCCGGCCAGGTTGGCTTGGACTTCCACACCTTCGAAATTGTCGCGCAGGATGAAGTTGACCACACCGGCGACGGCGCCGGCGCCGTAGACGGCGCCCGCGCCGCCGGTCAGCACTTCGACGCGTTTGATCAGTCCGGCGGGAATCTCGTTCAAGTCGGCGGCCGAGCTCTGCACGCTACCGGCCGGCAGACGCTTGCCGTTGACCAGCACCAGCGTGCGGTCGGCGCCCAGGTTGCGCAGGTTGACGGTGGCGGTACCGGTCGCGCCGTTCGACACAGCAGCACCCTGGCCGGCGAACACCTGCGGCAGGTTGTTGAGGATGTCCTCGGTGTTGCGCACGCCGTCGGCCTTGATGTCCTTGGCGCTCACCACCGTGATCGGACTCGAGCCCTCGGTGTTGAGGGTCGGGATGCGCGAGCCGGTCACTTCGACCTTTTGCATGCTCTCCGCCTGCTGCGCGGAGGCGACCTGCGCGCCCAGCGCGATGCCGCCGATGAACATCACGCGGATCGAGCGAGACAATACTGTTTCCTTGATCATTATATTCCCTTGGTGTGTTTATTAGACGTTTCACTGCATCTTTTAACGACGAGTAAAACGACCCTTTTCTTTTATAAGCTCATCGACGGTCTGGATAAAACCAGCGATTGCAGCCCTGCTCTTTCAAAACCTTTTCACTGCCGGTGGCGAAGTCCGGGAATGGATCATGGGCGAAATAATCCAGAACTTTTCCGCCATTCATAAAAACATAGCACCTCGACCATTGTCAATAAAGCTGAGGGCCGGCCCGCTCGGCGGCGGGGGCGCCAATTGGTCACGCACCATTTTGAGGCGCGGGTCTGGGCGACGAAATTGCATCGCAAATTCATGTCAATCCGACATTAACTTTCTTTGTCGCGGCTTGACAACACGGAGCATCCGAATCCGAAATGATGTTATTTTCCGGACAATTTATATATATTTATAGACAACTATGACCATGCAAGAAAAACAACAAAATGACAACATGACGATGCTTTCTGTGCGGAAGCAAGGTTGCCTGAGGGATGCATTAAAACTGAACGCCGTCAAGACCCAACTGAGGAAAAATCAACGTCTGCGCGTACATGCGCAAGACAACGAACGTAGAAAACCGTCCCGAGCAGACACACCGGTGGCTCGATTTGCCAACGGGCAATACGTGGCGTTAGGCGAACGGAAGCTTGGACCGTATAAAACCCGGACGCTACCCAATGTGGTGCAAGTCGTCTTTTAACAACAAACACATCAGTTGCCCCCGCACAAACAATTTTAAATGAGCAATATATTTCTTTTCAACAAAGATAGAAGCCGCCATGGACGCGGCAGGACGTTGCGCCCGCCGACCTGCGGGCCGGGGTAATGGCACTGTAGGAAGTATAAGAAGCGCCGATTACATCGGGAATAAAACGCTTCCGAATAAAACCCTCCCGGAGAATTAAACAATATTATCCGGGACGCCATACAACCAATGGCGTGATTAATTTCTATCGTTGCCAGCCGGCGTTCCGCCATCCGGCAAGCGACCGGCAACTGAACTTAATATTCTATATACGCCGTTGCAGCGTTTTAAATTTTCAGACCAGGGGAGGCACCACATTTCAAAAGACGGACGGTCGGCGCAAGCTGCATCCGACCGGCAATATGGGTAAAATACGGCCTTTGACGGGCCGGACCCGGGCCGGCGGCCCGCGCCGGTCCGACCACCATGGCGCCTAGACAGCGCCCTCCCCAGGAATCGATCATGTTGCGTTTAAACGAAGTCAAACTCCCCCTGAACCATACCGAGGACGAACTGCCGGCCGCCATCCTGGCCCGCCTCGACATCCCCGCCGCCGACCTGCTCGGCTTCACCGTGTTCAAGCGCAGCTACGACGCGCGCAAGAAAACCGCGATCGTGCTGATCTACTCGCTCGACGTTGTCGTCAACGACGAGGCGGCGCTGCTCAAGCGCCTCAAGCACGACATGCACCTAATGCCGTCGCCGGACACGTCCTATAAATACGTCGCCGCCGGCGAGCAGCTGGCCGGCCACGACGGCAACCCGCGCCCGGTGGTCATCGGCACCGGACCGTGCGGCCTGTTCGCCGCGCTGATCCTGGCGCAAATGGGACTGCGCCCGATCATCCTCGAACGCGGCAAGCAGGTGCGCGAACGCACCGTCGACACCTTCGGCTTCTGGCGCAAGAGCGAACTGAACCCGGAATCGAACGTGCAGTTCGGCGAAGGCGGCGCCGGCACCTTCTCC
>DASVTJ010000650.1:0-8681 GCA_036387635.1 Duganella sp. | reverse complement strand
ATTTCTTGGACTTGTTTTGCTGGGCCATCCCTGGTCTCCGTATTTTTTTAGTGTTTTCCGGTGCTTCCAAATCCGCCGGCACCGCGTTCGCTGGTGTCGAATTCTTCCACGATGTTGAAGCCGACCTGCACGACCGGCACGATGATCAATTGCGCCAGGCGTTCCATCGGATTGAGCGTGAAGGCCCCGTTGCCGCGGTTCCAGGTCGAGATCATCAGTTGGCCCTGATAGTCGGAGTCGATCAAGCCTACCAGATTCCCCAACACGATGCCGTTCTTGTGGCCCATGCCGCTGCGCGGCAGGATCATCGCGGCGTAGCCCGGATCGGCGACGTGGATCGCCAGGCCGGTGGGAATGAGCACCGTCTGACCGGCTTCGATGGTGATCGGCGCGTCGATGCAGGCGCGCAGATCGAGGCCGGCGGAACCCGGTGTGGCGTAGGCCGGCAGCTGGTCCTTCATGCGCGGGTCGAGGATTTTGACGTCGATGGCTTTTAAGTTGTTCTTCATGCTTCTACTCTTTTGACTTTGCTTTACTTTGCGAACAGCGAGTGTTGCGAGATACGTTTGGAGATTTCGGAAATGAGCTGGCGCGCCAGCGTCAGTTTGTCGGCGCGCGGCAAAATGGTGTGGCCGTTTTCGTCGAACAGAATGATGGTGTTGTCGTCCTGGCCGAAGGTGTGGTGGCCGATGTTCCCGACCAGTAGCGGGATACCTTTTTTCTCGCGCTTGTCGGCGCCGAACTGGATCAGGTTTTCCGATTCGGCAGCAAAGCCGACGCAATACGGATGGCCGGCCAGCGAGGTGCGCGCCGCAACGGTGGCGAGGATGTCCGGGTTCTGTTCGAACTTCAAATCCGGCACCGAGCCGTCGGGATTCTTCTTCAGTTTCTGCACGCTGGAATTGGACACGCGCCAGTCGGCGACGGCCGCCACGGCGATGAAGATGTGCTGGTGGTCGACGTTGGCCATGACCGCGTCGTGCATTTGCAGCGCGCTCTGGACGTTGATGCGCTGGACGCCGAACGGCGCAGGCAGCGCCGTCGGTCCCGATACCAGTACCACTTCGGCGCCGGCTTCGCGCGCCGCGCGCGCCACCGCGTAGCCCATTTTGCCCGACGACAGATTGGTGATGCCGCGCACCGGATCGATCGGCTCGAACGTCGGGCCGGCCGTGATCAGGATGCGTTTGCCGGCCAGGACCTTCGGCTGGAACGACGCGATCAACTCCTCCAGCAGCTGCGCCGGTTCCAGCATGCGGCCCATGCCCACTTCGCCGCAGGCCTGGTCGCCGGCGGCCGGGCCGAAGACGACGATGCCGTCCTCCTCGAGCTGCCGCGCGTTGCGTTGGGTGGCGGGGTTCTGCCACATTTCCACGTTCATCGCCGGCGCCACCAGCAGCGGTACGCGGCGCGGACGCGCCAGGCACATCGTCGACAGCAGGTCATCGCAGACGCCGTGCGCCAGCTTGTAAATGAAGTCGGCCGAGCAGGGCGCGATCAGGATGGCGTCGGCGTCGCGGGTGACGTCGATGTGGGCCATGTTGTTGTCCACGCGCGGGTCCCACTGGCTGCTGAACACCTTGTTGCCGGACAGCGCCTGCATGGTGACGGCGGTGATGAAGTGCGACGCGGCGTCGGTCATGACCACCTGCACCGAGGCGCCGGCCTTGGTCAGCGCGCGGCACAGGTCCGCCGCCTTGTAGCAGGCCACGCCGCCGGACAGGCCAAGGACGATCTTTTTACCAGTTAGTTCCATCATGCTGCTCTCCCGCTTATTTGTTCACGCGCCGCAGTTCATCGACAATGAACAGCGCCGCGCCGATGCAGATGGCCGCGTCGGCGATATTAAACGCCGGGAAGTGGCCCAGACCGGCCCAGTGGAAATCGAGGAAGTCGACCACGTGGCCGTACAGTATGCGGTCGATGACGTTGCCGACCGCGCCGCCGAGGATCAGCGCCAGCGCCCACGAGAACATGCGCTGGCCGCCGTGCTTTTTCAGCAGGATGACGATGTAGATCGCCGCGCCGATGCCGATGGCGGTGAAGAAGTAGCGCTGCCATCCGCCGCTGTTGTGCAGGAAGCTGAAGGCGGCGCCCTTGTTATAGGCCAGCACCAGGTTGAAGAACGAGGTGACGAACTTTTCCTCGCCAAGCTGGAAGGTGCGCGTGATGGTGATCTTGGTCAGCTGGTCGAGCAGCACGATGATGAAGGCGATGCCAAGCCACGGCGTCAGGCTGGACGAAGACTTGGACGCAGACTTGGACGAGATGATTTTTTTAGTGGCCATAAAATGTCAGAGGGGTTCGTGGCGACGGTGCCGCCGATTCCGGTGGAAATCGGCGGCGCAATATTAAGCGAACTTGCGTTTTTCGCCCGCACCAAACAGATTGCTGTGGCAACGGCCGCACAGCGTTGCATGGTCGGCGTGCGAGCCGACGTCGGCGCGGTAGTGCCAGCAACGCTCGCACTTCTCTGCCGTGGAGGCGGCCACTTCGACCGCTTCGTCGGCTTCGGCGGCCACTTCGACCGCTTTCGCCAGCGACGTGATGAAGACGAATTTGAGGTCGTCCTCAAGGCTATCGAGCAGCTTGAATTTGTCGCCGGCGGCCTTGATGGTCAGCTCCGCCTGCAGCGACGAACCGATCGCGCCCGATGTGCGCAAATCTTCCAGTTGCTTGGTGACGTCGGTGCGCACCGCGCGCAGCGTGGTGTACTTGGACATCAGCGCTTCGGCGTCGGCGGGTTGCGGCAGCTGCCACCAGGTTTGCGTGAAGATGGTTTCGTCGCTCGCCTTGTACGCTTCCTCGCCGGCGAAGATGGTCCAGGCTTCCTCCGCCGTGAACGACAGCGCCGGCGCCATCACGCGCAGCAGGCTTTGCGTGATATGCCACAGCGCGGTCTGCGCCGAGCGGCGCGCGTGCGACGTCACCGCCGACGTGTACAGGCGGTCCTTGAGGATGTCGAGATAGAACCCGCCCAGGTCTTCCGAGCAGAAGTTCTGCAGTTTGGAATACACCGGCTGGAATTCGTACTGCTCATAATGCGCTTCCATCTGCGCCTGCAGCGACGCCATGTTGGCGATCGCGTAGCGGTCGATCTCCAGCATGTCGGCCACCGGCACGGCGTCGCGCGCGTGGTCGAAGTCGGAGATGTTCGCCAGCAGGAAGCGCAGCGTGTTGCGGATGCGGCGATACGCTTCGGTCACGCGCTTGAGGATCTCGTCGGAGATCGACAGCTCGCCGGTGTAGTCGGTCGAGGCGATCCACAGGCGCAGGATGTCGGCGCCGAGCGTGTCGGAGATCTTCTGCGGCGCCAGCGTGTTACCGAGCGACTTCGACATCTTCTTGCCCTCGCCGTCGACGGTGAAGCCGTGCGTCAAAAGGGCTTTGTATGGCGGCGCGCCGTTCAGCATCGAGGACGTCAGCAGCGACGAGTGGAACCAGCCGCGGTGCTGGTCCGAGCCTTCCAGATACAGGTCGGCAGGGAAGGCCAGCTGCTCCTTGTGCGAACCGCGCAACACCGTTTGATGGGTGGAGCCGGAATCGAACCAGACGTCGAGCGTGTCCTTGTTCTTGACGTACATCGGCGCTTCGTCGCCGATCAAGTCCTTCAGCTCCAGCGTGAGCCAGGCGTCGATGCCGTTCTTTTCGATCAGCTGCGCGATCTGTTCCAGCAGCTCGGGCGTGCGCGGATGCAGCGCGCCGGTTTCCTTGTGCAGCACGAAGGCCATCGGCACGCCCCATTGGCGCTGGCGCGACAGGGTCCAGTCGGGACGGTTGGCGATCATGCCGTGCAGGCGCGCCTGGCCCCAGTCCGGGAAGAACTTCGTCTCGGAGATGCCTTTGAGGGCGCTTTCGCGCAGCGTGGCACCGCCGTCCTTCGGCGTGACGTCCATGCCGGCGAACCACTGCGACGTGGCGCGGTAGATGATCGCGGTTTTATGGCGCCAGCAGTGCATGTAGCTGTGGTCGAACATCTTCAGTTCGAACAAGGCCCCGGCTTCGCGCAGCGCGGTGCAGATCGGCTTGGAGGCTTCCCAGATCGTCAGGCCGCCAAACAGCGGCAAGGTCGGGACGTATTTGCCGTCGCCCATGACGGGCGTCAGCATCTGCTCGTCCTTCATGCCGTGCGCGCGGCACGAGATAAAGTCGTCGAGGCCATACGCCGGCGCCGAGTGCACCACGCCGGTGCCGCTTTCGGTGGTGACGTAGTCGGCCAGGTACATCGGCGACAGGCGGTCGTAGAAGGCGTCGGCCGCGTGCAGCGGGTGGCGGAAGCTGATGCCGTCGAGCGCCGCGCCCAGGCAGGTGGCGATGGTGGTGCCTTCGAGCTTGAAACGCGCCAGCGACGATTCGACCAGGTCCTGCGCCAGGATCAGCAGCAATGGCTCGCTGTCACCTTCGCGTTGGGTTTTCACAAGCGCGTACACCACTTCCGGGTTGACGTTGAGCGCTTGGTTGGACGGGATGGTCCACGGGGTGGTGGTCCAGATGACGACGAAGCCGTTCTCGGTCGGCAGCTGCGGCAGGCCGAAGGCGGTGGCCAGCTTGTCGAATTCGGCGAACTTGAAGCCGACGTCGATGGCAGGATCGCGTTTGTCCTGGTATTCCACTTCCGCCTCGGCCAGCGCCGACTGGCAGTCGAAGCACCAGTTGACCGGCTTCAGGCCGCGATAGACATAGCCTTTATCGAGCAGGGTGCCGAGGGCGCGCAGTTCGTCGGCCTCGTTCGAGTAGTTCATTGTCAGGTACGGGTTGTTCCATTCGCCCAGCACGCCCAGACGGATGAAGTCCTTGCGCTGGCGGTCGACCTGTTCGAGCGCGTAGGCGCGGGCCTTGGTCAGCACGTCGGCGGTCGGCAGGTTTTTGCCGTACAGTTTTTCGATCTGGATTTCGATCGGCATGCCGTGGCAATCCCAGCCCGGCACGTACGGCGCGTCGAAGCCCGCAAAGCCGCGCGACTTGACCACCATGTCCTTGAGGATCTTGTTGACCGCGTGGCCCAGGTGGATGTCGCCGTTGGCGTATGGCGGGCCGTCGTGCAGGATGAATTTCGGACGGCCGGCGGCGGCCTTGCGCACGCGCTCATAGACCTTCTTGTCTTGCCATTGCTGCACCCAGGTCGGCTCGCGCTTGGCCATGTCGCCACGCATCGGGAACGGGGTTTCGGTCATGTTGACCGGGTATTTGCTTTCGGGCTTCTTCGGGGCTTTGCTTTTATCGGACATGGTTTTTCTTTAGTGATGTATTCGGGTATTCGGGAATGTCGTGTAGCCGGCGCGCGTAGCTGGTCGCGCGCTCAAATTCGGTCGGTGGCGTTGGTGGCGACGTTGGCGCCGTTGGCGCTAATTGAAGTGCCGCTGCGCTGCGCGAAATATGCGCGGGCGATGTCGGCGTCGCGGTGGATCGCGGCCGTCAGTGTCGGCAAGTCGACGTATTTTTCCTCGTCGCGGATCTTTTGCAGGAATTCGACGCGCACCTGCTTGCCGTAGCAGCCCTGGTCGAAGTCGAACACGTGCACCTCGAGCAGCACGCGGCCGCTGTCGTCGACGGTCGGGCGCACGCCCAGGCTGGCGACGGCCGGCAGCGGGTGCGCGGCCAGGCCATGCACCTGGACGATGAAGATGCCGGCCAGCGCCGGGCGGTGCGGCACGCGCAGGTTCAGCGTCGGGAAGCCCAATGTGCGGCCCAGCTTCTGGCCGTGGATCACGTGGCCGGAGATCGCGTACGGATGGCCCAGCAGCGCCTCTGCGTGCCCGAAGTCGCCCTCGGCCAGCGCGGCGCGCACGGCGGAAGACGAGATGCGGATGGTGCCGTTCATGACGGTGGGCAAGGTCTCGACGTGGAAACCGTATTGCTTGCCGGCCTCCAGCAGCATTTGCACGTTGCCGGCACGCCGGGCGCCGTAGCAAAAGTCGTCGCCGACCATCAGCCATTTGACGTGCAAGCCTTCCACCAGCACCTGCTCGGTGAATTGCTGCGGCGTGAGCGCGGCGAACGGCGCCGAGAAGTGCTCCACGATGACGCGGTCGATGCCGTTGTCCGACAGCGATTGCAGCTTGTCGCGCAGGTTGGCGATGCGCGGCGGCGCCTTGGTCGGGTCGCCGGCCTTGTGGGCGAAAAATTCGCGCGGGTGCGGCTCGAAGGTCATCACCGCCGCTTCGATGCCGAGGCCGGTGGCGGCGGCGCGCACGCGGGCCAGCAATGCCTGGTGGCCGAGGTGGACACCGTCAAAGTTGCCGATCGTAAGCGCGCACGGCGCGCGCGACGCCGCGTTGGGAAGACCTCGAAATACCTTCATGGGAATTTGGGGAACGGTCGCTAAATGGAGGATTATACGGTTTGTTTCGGAGATGCACACCCGCATCGGCCATGGCGGGGGCGAGGAATGGAAAAAAAGCGCTGCCTGCCGGAGCAGACAGCGCTTTTTGCGCCGGGGCCGTGCGCGAAACGCGCGGTGTTACGCGGCCCTGTTATGCAGCCGTATTACGCGGCTTTGTTCAGGCCCAGCGTCCAGTAGCGGGCCAGGTCGCCGGTGCCGTCCGTGCCTTTGACCGACTTGAGCGTCGCCACGGCGGCCGATTTCTTGCCGGCAACCGATTGCGCGATACCGTAGTGCAGCTTGATCGCTTCCGGGTTCTTGCCGGTGCCCAGCTTGACGGCTTGATCCATCAGCGCCAGGCCCTTGTCGGCCTTGCCGGCGGAAACCAGCGCGTAACCCATGTTGGCCAAGGCGTCGGCGTCCTTGTTCTTGACGGCTTCGGCTTCGTTGGCGGCCAGCTTGGCGTCGAACTCGGCCTGGGTCTTGGCGGCCAGGTCTTTCAGGCGCTGGTGGCGGGCGGCGTCGGAACCGGTGCCCAGCACGCCTTTTTTGTAGCCTTCGTCGATGATCTTGATCGCTTCGGCAGCATTGCCCGCTTGCAGCGCCAGTTGGCTCATCTCCATGTACTCGGCCGGCTTGGTCAACAGACCGTTGGCCAGGCGCAGGCGCAGAATGTCGAGCGACAGCCCCGACGAGAAGCCAGGCTTGGCTTGCACGCGTTGCAGCAGGTCGGCCCAGGTCTGTGGCTTCGGATAGCTGGCGGCCATGCGTTCGAGCGTTTGCACGTAGCCGGCCTTGTCGTTCTGCTTGAGCTGGATGTTGGCCAGCATGCCCAATTGGGCTTCGTTCAGGTTCTTGGACGCTTGCAGTTCCTTGGCCGCTTCCGGGTACTTGCCGCTGATGTAGTAGGTCTGGATCAGCAGTTCGTGCATGGCGCCGTCGTTCGGATTGTCTTTCAGCGCGCGTTGGATCCAGGTGATCGCTTTCGGGTAATCCTTGATGCGGTAGTAGATACCGGCGAGCGCCTGGGTGAATTTTGGTTGTTCGGCATTGGACAGCTTGCCGGAGTTGATCACGCTTTCAAAAGCGCGCGCGGCGGTGTCGTAGTCGCCAGCCGAAGCGGCGGCCGAGGCGCGGGTGCGTTCGATCAAATAGGTTTCGTTGGCGGACTTGTTGCCGACCGAATCGGTTTCCTTCAGTTTTGCTACTGCTTCCTTGTTCTTGCCTGCCGCAGCCAGTTTCTGTGCTTCCTGCAATGGTTTGCCGATTTCAGCGCGCACCGTTTCAGCCGCGTGGGCCACCGACGAAAGACCAGCCAAAGGAGCTGCCGCAGTAAAACCAATAGCGGCCATTACCAGGCCGAGATGAGCGAGACGAAACTTGGTCATGGGTAACTTTTCTTTCTTCAAAATGCGAAATAGGCAGGAATGGTCCTGCCTATCGTTGAACATAGAACTGATTTATTGGAACTGTTCGTTGCCGACCAGGCCAATCTTGGTCACGCCGAGACGCTGCGCCGAAGCCATCACACCGGCCACGACTTTGTACTCGACCAGCTTGTTCGGACGCAGATGCACCTCCGGTTGGTCGGGTTGCGCCGCCACATCGGTCAGCTTCGCTTCCAGGGCGCCGCGGTCGGGAATGACCACGTTATCCCACAGAATCGTGCCGTCGAAGTCGACGTCAATCGTGATGACCACCGGATCCTTGGTTGGCGGCGGCGGGGTGCCGACCGGCATGTTCAAGTTGACCGAGTGGTTTGCCTTAGGAATCGTAATGATCATCATGATAATCAGCACCAGCATCACGTCGATGAGGGGCGTCATATTCATTTCCATCATTGGTTCCGGATCCGCGCCTGCGGACTGGGAGCCGACATTCATACTCATGGTGTTTCCTTTTTAGAAGGGCAGGCCCGACTTCCGGGCCTGCGAGACGCACTCTGGGAATTAACCCTTGTCAGGCGGTTCGGTGATGAAGCCGACCTTCTGAATACCAGCGCGCTGGGTGGTGTAGATAACCTTGCCGATCGATTCGTAGCGTGTTTCTTGATCGCCACGAACGTGCACTTCCGGCTGAGGCAACTTCACCGCTTCCACCTTCAGAAAATCGAACAACTCATTCGCGTCGCGCATTTTCTTCTGATTCCAGTAGATGTCGCCATCTTTGCTTACCACGATGTTGACATCTTCCGGCTTGGACTGAATGACCTGGTTGTTTTCTTCTGGCAGCTTAATCTTGATCAGCTTCAGAACAACCGGGCTCGTGATCAGGAAGATAATCAGCAGAACCAACATGATGTCCACGAGGGGCGTCGTGTTGATTTCCGACATGACTTGATCTTCGTCTCCGCTATCGG
>DASVTJ010000649.1:0-7261 GCA_036387635.1 Duganella sp. | reverse complement strand
TGCCACGAGACGCCGCCCAACGCCGCGTTGTTCGAGCTGGCCGCGCTGCTCAAGGCGCGTCTGTTCCATTTTAAGAGTGAGGCCCTGATTGAAGAAATTCCTGTTTGCTGACCTGGACGACACGCTGTTCCAATCGCTGGAAAAATGCGGCGGTCGCGACGACCTGCAGCCGGCCGCCGTGCTCAAGGACGGTGTCGCCTGTTCGTTCACCACCGCTGGCCAGCGCGCGCTGTTCGAGTTCATGGACGACGGCATGACGGTGATCCCGGCGACCGCGCGCAACCAGGACGCCTTCAGCCGCGTCAAGCTCGATTTCAACAGCTACGCCGTGATCAACTACGGCGGCGTGGTGCTGCTGCCCGACGGCAGCGCCGACCGCGCCTGGCTCGAACGCATGCGCGCGCCGATGCTGGCCGCGCAGGAAGGCTTGAGCGAACTGGCCGGCCTGATCGACGCCTACGTGGCCGCCGCCGGCCTGCGCGGCAAGTGCCGCGTGATCGAGGACTTTTCGATCCCGTTCTATCTGGTGTTCAAGGACGCCGACAAGATCGCCGAGCGGCTGGAACCTATCGAGCGCGAAGTGGTGCGCCCGTGGCTGGACGCGCGCGGCCACGATTACTTCATCCATCGCAACGGCAACAATCTGGCCGTGCTGCCGAACGCGCTCAACAAGTCGCATGCGGTGGCCTACGTGACGGAACTGCTGCGTGCCGAACACGGCCCGCTGCTGACCTTCGGCATCGGCGACAGCCGCTCGGACGCGCGCTTCATGGCCGCCTGCGACTACGCCATCGTGCCGCGTGGCACCCAGCTAGCGGCGATCGCCCTGGAGCCGCTATGAACTTCAGCGGCAGCTACCGCAGCGACGATGTGCGCTTTTTGCTCAAGCCACTGGCGCTGGCGTCGTTTGTCGACGTGCCGGAAAAGGAACGCCTGATCCAGTCGGGCCAGCGCCATTACAGCGAAATGCTGTCGCCCGAATCGCTGCCGTCGGAACGCTACCTGAGCGTGTTCCGCGACGCCTGCGAGGCCAACACGGCGCGCATGGCGCGCGACTGCCTGGTGCTGGCCGGTCTGATCGCCGAACGCCGCACGGGCGCGGTGACGCTGGTGTCGCTGGCGCGTGCCGGCACCCCGGTGGGCGTGGTGCTCAAACACCTGCTGGCCGACGTGTTCGAACGCGAGGTCACCCATTATTCGGTGTCGATCATCCGCGACCGCGGCATCGACCAGGTCGCGCTCGGGCACATCCTCGCCCAGGGCCACGCGCCGGAGTCGATCGTGTTCATCGACGGCTGGACCGGCAAGGGCGTGATCTCGCGCGAACTGACGGCCGCGGTGGACGACTACAACGTCCGGCACGGCTGCGCCATCGACGGCGGCCTGTATGTGCTGTCGGACCTGGCCGGCACCGCCGCCTGCGCCGCATCGTGCGACGATTATCTGATTCCGTCGAGTATCCTCAACGCGACAGTATCGGGCTTGATCAGCCGTTCGATCCTGAACGAGGCGATCGGCCCCGGCGACTTCCACGGCTGCGTGTACTACGGCCAGTTCGAAGCGCAGGACCAGTCGCAGGCGTTCGCCGACGCCCTGGTCGATGCGGCCAAGGCGCTGGCGCTGGCGTTGCCAGGCCTGGAAGCGCCGCAGCCGGTGGACAAGGAGCGGGCCGGCGCCGTCTCGCGCGCCTACATGCTGGCGGCGCTGGCGCAGCATGGCATCAGCGACGTCAACATGATCAAGCCGGGCATCGGCGAAGCGACCCGCGTGCTGCTGCGGCGCAGTCCGCGCCTGCTGATTCTGCGCGACGCCGGCGCGCCCGAAGTCGCGCACCTGGCCCTGCTGGCGCAAGAGAAGAATATTCCCGTGATAATCGACAGCGCGCTGCCGTATTACGCGGTTTCCCTGATCAGGAGTGCTCTGGATGGCTAAGTCGATGGGTGCCTCGCTGTATGTGCCGGCAAATCACAAGCACCTGATGGAGGTCGCCGACGGCGAACGCATGACCAATGTGCGCTCGCTGATCTTCTGCACCGAGGATTCGGTCAGCGACAAGGACCTCAGCTGGGCGCTGTTCAACCTGTCGGTGGTGCTGGCGAACATGCGCACCGATCTGTCTGCCGAGCGCTTCGTCCGGGTCCGTAATCCGGACGTGATGGCGCGCGTGCTGGCCATGCCCGGCGCCGAAAAACTGACCGGCTTCGTGATCCCCAAGGCGACGCGCCACAACCTGGACGCGTACTTCCGCCAGATCCGCGATACGGACCACATGCTGATGCCCACGCTGGAAACGGCGGAAGTATTCAGCGACTGGGAAATGCGCCAGTTCCGTAAGGCGCTCGAAGCGCCCGGCGTGCGCAGCCGCATCCTGGCGCTGCGCATCGGCGGCAACGATCTGCTGGCCCTGCTGGGACTGCGCCGTCCCCGCAACATGACCTTGTACCGCACCCCGCTCGGTCCCGTGATAGCGCGCCTGGTGACCACGTTCCGCCCCTACGGCTTCGTGCTGACCGCGCCAGTGTTCGAACACCTGGACCTGCCCGAACTGCTGGACCAGGAAGTGGCGGAGGACCTCGCCCACGGCATGGTCGGCAAGACCGCGATCCACCCAAGCCAGATCGCGCTGATCGAGCAGCACTACCGCGTCAAGCCAAACGACCTGGCGGCCGCGCGTGCCATTCTCGACGTCGACAGCCCGGCTGTGTTCCAGATGCATAACTCGATGTGCGAAGTGGCGACCCACCGCGCGTGGGCCGAACGCCTGATTGAACAGTCCGAGGTCTTCGGCGCGCACCAGAACGATGCGCCGTCCCAGTCAGCCAACTAAAGGAGCGTCAAGTGAACATCTTCTCGCGCGGACAAAAAGGTAAGATCGCCGATCTCGGCTGCCAGTCGCCGTTCCCGGTGGTGCTCGATGTGAATGCGGCCGGCATGTCGATCGACCTCTCGTGCTTCGGTTTGGACAGCGCAGACAAGCTGTCGGACGAACGTTTCATGGTGTTCTACAATCAGCTGGCCGCGCCCGGCGACGCCGTCAAGCTCGACTTGGGTTCGGGCAAGGCGCGCTTTGCCGTCAACCTCGATGCGCTGCCGCAGACCATCGTCAAGCTGGTGTTCGTGGCCGCCATTGACGGCAACGGCTCCATGCGCACACTTGGCGCCTCCAAGCTGAGCCTGGGCGATGGGCTGGAATTCCCCTTTTCCGGCGCCGACTTCGCCGATGAAAAAGCCGTGATCGTCGGCGAGATCTACCGCAAGGACGGCGTGTGGCGTTTTGGCGCGGTTGGCCAGGGCTTCAACGGCGGGCTGGACGCACTGGTCGCGTACTTCGGCGCCTCTGTGGCGGCGTCGGATAGCGCGTCGGATAGCGCGCCTGTTGCCGTCGCCGCGCCCGCATCGAACCGCATTTCACTGGAAAAGCGCATCCAGGCCGAGGCCCCGCAACTGGTGAACCTGGTCAAGCAGGCCGGCGTATCGCTGCAAAAGGTCGGCCTGGACCAGCACCGCGCCAAGGTCGCGCTGGTGCTCGACATTTCCGGCTCGATGGGCGCGCTGTATCGCAAGGGGCTGGTCCAGCAATTCGCCGAGCGCATCCTGGCGCTTGGCTGCAAGTTCGACGACGACGGCGAGATCGACGTGTTCCTGTTCGGGTCCGGCGTGCACCAGCCGGCCCCAATGTCGCTCACCAACGCTGGCAACTATGTGCAGCGCGCCATCGTGGCCCACCCGCTCGAAGGCGACACCCGCTATGGCCGGGCGATGGAAGCGGTGCGCAAGTACTACTTCCCGGACAGCGGCGGCGGCGAACGCAGCCAGCCGCTGAAGGGGGCGCTGCCGGTGTACGTGATGTTCGTCACCGACGGCACCACGTCCGACAAGCCGCTGACCGAAAAGCAGCTGCGCTGGGCCAGCCACGAGCCAATTTTCTGGCAGTTCATGGGCATCGGCAAGGGCAAGAAATCGAAGAGCAAGCTGCTTGCCGCGTTCGCTGACTCCGACTTCCCTTTCCTGGAAAAGCTCGACGAACTGAGTGGCCGCTTTGTCGACAACGCCGACTTCTTCTCGGTCGCTTCGCCCGACGAACATGCCGACGGCGAGCTGTACGACCTGCTCATGACAGAATATCCATCCTGGCTGAAGCAGGCCAGGCAGCTGGGCCTGCTGGCCTAGCCTGCCGCAATAACAAGCACTGCGACGTCGGCCCCGGCCATTACGATATTGACGAGTCAAACTATCCTGAGGTGAATCACATGAAACAATTTTCGCGTGGACAAAAGAGCAAACTCGACGACCTCGGCTGCGGCCAGTCGTTCAACGTCGATGTCGAACTGCGCATCGCCGGCGGCACCGCCGACGTCTCGTGCTTCGGCCTCGACAGTGCGGACCGCCTGTCGGACGACCGCTACATGGTGTTCTACAACCAGCTGGCCAGTCCCGGCGACGCCGTCAAGCTGAACCAGTCCGGCGAGCGCGCCAGTTTCGCCGTCAATCTGGCGGCGTTGCCGGAGTCGATCGCCAAGCTGGTGTTCACGGCCGCGCTCGACGGCGGCGCCGCCATGCGCGCGCTCAGCCAAGGCAGTGTGACGCTCGGCGGCGCGGCGCAGTTCGCGCTGGCCGGCGCCGATTTCCAGGATGAGAAGGCGGTCATCCTTGCCGAGTTGTATCGCAAGGACGGCCTGTGGCGCTTCGGCGCGGTCGGCCAGGGCTTCAACGGCGGCTTGTCGGCGCTGCTGAAGCACTTCGGCGGCAGCGAAGGCGCGAGCGCTTTGCCGCCGGTGTCCTCGGCACCTTCCGCTGCGGCTTCGGCTCCCGCCGCTGCCCCGGCCCCGGCCCCGCAATCGAAGATTTCGCTGTCGAAGGTGACGCTGGAAAAACGTGGCGACAAGATCTCGCTGGAGAAATCGGCCTCGCGCGGTTTCGGCCGCATCCACGTCAACCTGAACTGGAACCGCTCGGCGGCCGTCGCGCCGGCCGAGAAGGTCGGTTTCCTGTCGCGGCTGACCGGCAAGCGAGCGTCCAACGGACTCGATCTCGATCTGGCCTGCATGTTCGAGCTGACCAGCGGCGCCAAGGGCGTCGTTCAGGCGCTGGGCGACAGCTTCGGCGACTTCAACAACAAGCCCTACATCCAGCTGGCGGCCGACGACCGCACCGGCGCCAACGCCGACGGCGAAAACCTGACCATCAACGGCGCGCACTTCGATGAAATCAAACGGGCGCTGATCTTCGCGTTCATTTACGAAGGTGCGCCGAACTGGGCCGCCACCGACGCCGTGGTCTCGATCAACGTGCCGGAGCAGCCGCCGATCGAGGTGCGTCTGGACCAGGGCGCCAGCCAGCGAATGTGCGCGATCGCCATGATCGAGAATGTCGGCGGCAAGCTGCAGGTGACCAAGCTGGTCGACTACATCGTGCCGGAAGGCGGCAAGAGCATGCACGAAGTGATGGACCGCAAATACAACTTCGGCATGAAGTGGGTCGCGGGCAGCAAGGGCTAAGTTACGACGGCGCGCTGTTCTATGCGGCGGGCCGGTTCGCCAGATCCATCGTGCGATAACTGACCCGCTCGCTTCCCTCGCCGGTGGTGATGAACTCCACCGGTCCGGCGCCGGCCAGCGCCATCCGGTACAACCAGCCGGTGTGCGGCGGAATCAGCAGCAACACGTGGCGCACCACGTAGCCGGCGTAGCCGTCCGGGCCACGCATGACGATGATGCGCGCGGTCGGCTTGGCCGAGGGCGTGTCCGGCGCCTTGCGCAAATCCGCCAGCCGGATCGCCTTGCCGCGCCATTCGATGCTGGCGGGGAGCCGCTCCAGTCCATCCAGATGCTCGGCCCTGAGCGGCAGAATCTCTTCCATCGCGTCGATCGACGCCGCGAACGCCTGCTCGGTCTGGAACACGATGTAGGCGCTGGTGTTGGTGCGCTGGGCATCCCGGCCATCTTGCGCCGAGCTCGCCGCCGCCTTGCTGATGCTCGCTTCCGGCGTGTTGGCGAACAAGGCCGCCGTGTCGATGAGCTCGATCGCACCGACGCCGTCCTCGAAAATGGTCGTGGCCACGCCGCCGGCCATGGCATCGGCGCCGCCGGTCGTCAGCGGACGCAATTCGATCGCCTCGCGCACCGTCAACCCGATCGTCAAGCCGCCGCGCTGGACGATGGCGAGCAGACGACCATGCAGCGCGTCCGGCTGGCCGAGCAGGGCGGCGAGGTTCACCACGGGGATCGTGAGGTCGCGCCACCTGCAGTAGCGGTTGCTGCCGGCGGTGCCGATGGCCAGCAAATCGGGCAGCGGGATCACCTCCGCCAGTTCGGCGGCGGGCAGCGCCACGCGCGCGTCGCCCACCCTGAGCAGCGCGCCGAGCGTTTTCTGGCCGGCCGGCGGCTGGTCTGACCGCACGTCTTCCGCGCTGCCATTCTGGTCCTGCTTGACCAGCTTGTCCTCGTGCCAAGCCGACGCCAGATCGATCAGCCGGCCGACATCGAGGATGCTCAGCACCAGGTCCATGTCGTCCGACTTGACCACGGTGTGGAATACTTCCTCGCTGTCGGCGTCGTGGTGGACTTTGGAGAAGGCCTGCGGCGCGACGTCGGTCAGCCCGCGTATGGCGTCGACCTTGAGGCCGATGGTGCGCGCGCCGTCGCTGAGCATCATGATGCGCCCGGCCCCGTCGACACCGTCCTGCGGCGCGCCGACCTCGACCCAGCGCGCCAGATCGACCACCGGCACCAGTTGGCCGTTGTGCTCGGCCACGCCGCACAGCGCCCCGTGCCGGCGCGGCAACACCGTCAGCGCGCCCTTGGCGGGCATCGCCTGCCGCACCGCCTCGACGGCCACGGCGACATTGACCGCGCCGACCGCCGCCACCGCCAGCCGCACGCTGCTTTCCGGGTGGGCCATCGGTCAGCGCTCCGTCGCCATGCTCTCCAGTTCGGTCAGCAGCGCCGAGGCGTCCTGCGTCGCCGACGCCTGGGCCGAGGTGGACGCGTGGATCTGCTCAATCGAGGCGCTGGTCTTGGCGACCGACTGGACGATGCGCTCGAAGGCCGCCTCCACCTCGCCCGACAGGCGCGTGCCTTCGCCGACGCGGGCCACGGTTTCGTTGATCAGCTTGGCGATTTCGCGGGTGGCCAGCGCCGACTTTTCGGCCAGCTTGCGCACCTCGTTGGCGACCACCGAGAAACCGTAGCCGTGCTCGCCGGCGCGCGCGGCCTCGATCGCCGCGTTGAAGGCCAGCAGGTGGGTCTGCCCGGCGATGTCG